>DATFCN010000083.1:0-6354 GCA_035253045.1 Nitrososphaera sp. | reverse complement strand
AAATCTGGCCGTTTTGTGATAACTGCGATGCTCGGCCAAAGTATGAGGATACTGTTCTTCTAAGATGTCTTTGAACATACCCCCTCTTCTAATAAGAAATTAAGAAATGAGTTGAAACTGTTATTTTTTCTTCTATCACAGTGTTTACCCTTCTACTAATTAATAATACAATTAATGTTATAACTTAGGCAAGGATTACAAACTAGAAGCTTTCCCATCGAAAGTTAGCTCGCAATATGGTGTTGCCCTAGTCCTTGTTTCTTAAGAAAGTCCATGTGCAACCTGGTAAACCAAGTTAGTTATGGGTAACACCTGCAATTGTACTGTTGAGCACGTGCTCCATTCCCGAATATTGCTCTTCATCTCGTTTCTTTCGTATCACATACATCACGTTGACCTGGTGTCGCCTTAGACGAAAATGTGAATAATATTTGACGATATGTGGTCTACGATTTAGTGTATGAAACTCTCCTAACGCTGCTGGAGCTACTGTGCCCAACAATGACATTACTGGCATAAAGTTAATTCTTCTTGTTACGCTTGCCCTGAGGACAAAAGAATAATCACCTGACGTGAGGTGACTACCAGCATTATGCACGTTAGTCTTAAATTAGTTATGCGTGAGAATTATTTATATTTTTTAAATCCATTAACGGACTTTTGCCTAAATCCTACCTTTGATTCTGAATTGTCTTACAAAATCTTTATATGAAGGTTCATTCAACGTGATGTGTGTTAATTAAAAGACTTAATATAATGATTTTCTATCCAATTTTGGAGAAATTTGTTGAGAAGCCTTTATAAAAGATAACAACTCTGTAGAGTTCACTATGATAACTACACGAACAACTGCTTTGATAGCAGCAATGTCATTGTTGGGCACAGTAGCTCCAGCAGCATTTGCACAAAACACATCAGTAAACACGGATGACGACCTTGTATTGCAGGCAAACGAAATAAAGCAAAAGCAAGAAGCAGCAAACCTTGCAGCAGCTGGAAATGTCGATGGCGATGACAACATAGTTGCAGGCAATAATGCAGTTGCACTATCATTCCAGGACCAAGATGCTGACGCAGACAACGACGTTGATGACAACGACGACTTTACAACAACCCAAGTAGACGTCTGTGCTCTAGTTCTCGTCGGTATCATTTGCTGATAAAGCAATTGATTCCGTCGATGTCTAATTTGTAAGAATTAGACATTCCACTTTTTTATTTTTTCCTCCCTTCAATCAGAAACCGATAGTTCCAGTTTCCGAGAATTATGGTTCTCTTAACTAAGAGAATCCACACCGACTAAATACAGCGCAATGCATACACACACATATCCATCATTTATGTTGCCTATGAGAGATGTGTATCGATAAGTGATGTCTGTTTTTCTTTCGCGCGCCAATCTGCATCATATGATTGTTCTTCAGCCTGAGATAGGTGTGAAGTAAAAGACGTCCTACCGCAATTTAGTGTTGTTCATTTATCTAAAAGCCTTTCTAGGCCTTTTCTCCTTTAGCCGGTTAGTATCCTCATTAACTTGGGATATTGTCTCATATGATTCGCTAAAGAGAACTGAATATCGAACTTTACCACAATGTCTCGGGTGTGACCGTATGTCCTGTAATGATCCTTCAAAATTTCTCTTGGTTCACCCACGACTGAGGAGGGAGCTTTGTTGCTTTTTTGCTGAGCGTTATCTGTTGGACCTTACGCAAAAGCTGATAGGTATTCTCAGGATTCTGGTCTGATCGGTTCATTTAAGTATATTTGCAATATTCTAATCTGATTTCCCGTCATCCTATATGTGCAGCGTATCTCCATTGATTGACGAGGTCGGACGTCTTTGAGGATTTCCTGTGATAATACCTAATCTGATAACTTTCCACCTTTCTGTTAATATGCAAGAATGTAGTATGCAAAAATTGAGAGCATTGTTAATTGAGGTTAGAATTTTTCTAGACCTAACTACTGTGTAGTTATTACTAGAGGATGCTAACAAAGAATGATACCATTTAGATATAAACAAGTGATCAATAATGCTCATATAAGCATGAAGATTGACGCAGCCTCAGAGAAGAAGTTTGTATTTTTGGGTTTGGTAGTGGTGTCGGCCATAATGCTAGCGTTCTCGTCAATGCTATCATTAGTTCCGACGCAAGCTTTTGCGGAAAAAGAAGAAGAACAAGAATCCACTGAGGATGTATTGGTACAGCTGAACAGAGATTCTAACAAGCAAGAGGACATCGGAGATAATAGAGGACCAGATAACAAGATGGCCGTCGATCCAATAGTCCAAACTTCAGTACAGACTGCAGTAAATATTGCTGTAGATGTTGACGTGGTAACAGACAAAGAGAATTGCGAAGAGGCAAGCGATAATGTGAATCAAATAAATGATCTATCTTCAAGCCAATCCGCTGGCAGCACTAGCAACGAAGAAGAGGACAATACGTTCAGTCTAATATTACAAAAAGAAGATTCAGTTGCCAAAAATAAAAGCGTAAACATGGATGCAATTATCCCCCTGAATCTACCCCTATAACCCAGCTAGTAAAAATATGTTATGTGTGTGGAAGATCTATGCAACAGGTCATCTAAGAAATAAATTCTCAATGTTATTTTTCTTGCATACTGAAATGTAAAAGTCATTCCAGTTTGTACACGCTGATCAACAAACTTAGTAGAAGTGAATGTAATCCTTATTCTGAGCAATTCATATTCCACGCTTGTTCTTCATCGTGATATAGTACACAGATATACTCTTACATACACACATATTCACACACAATGAGAAGCGCCTGCTTGTATGCAACTTACGCTGAACCTTCTCCAACATACTACCTCTATGTCCCATGCCTTCTTAGCAGCTGAAGAATTTTGTTGTGGTTTTGCTTTGACAAATCTTTTGCCAACAAGAACTTTTTGATATTGCTTTTTCAGAGTTTGCTAACCCTATACCGTGTAAATAGATATGAGCGAACTGGCATAAACATATTTCGAGCCTCTTGAAGTCTTATAGGAGACTACTTGGAATAAAAACCTGTATAAGAGACTAAACATGACTGTTCGTCTCTTGGGATTGTAAAAGTAGAGGAAATAATTGCACAAAGATTAAAATCACCAATTGGTTGGCTTGTTTACTGTAATGGGAAAGAGAACCTTAGTTCGCCGAAGGGGTCGAGGGGGAAAACAGTTTCGAGCAATAACTGTTGGAAAGATTGCTCCAGCAAAATACCCTAATTTTAAGCTAGAAGAGCATCACACAGGTAAAGTAGTTGACATTGTTCATGAAAGAGGACGTGATGCTCCCCTCGCAAAGATACAATTTGAAGATGGAAGATATTCGTTAATCCCTGCGCCTGAAGGCACGATGGTTGGCAGCACAATTGAAGTAGGCACTAACACTGTTGCAAGGGCAGGAAATATTCTTGCGCTGGAATCAATTCCAGACGGCACGGTAGTGTGCAACATTGAAAAGAATACAGGTGATGGAGGCAAGCTGATAAAGGCAGCCGGATCATCAGCAGTGGTATTTGCGCATAGCACACAAGGCGTGACTATCAAGTTTCCCTCCGGTAAGTTTCTAAGGCTCAACCAAAAGTGTAGGGCAATGGTCGGAACTATTGCAGGCGGAGGGCACAAAGAAAAGCCCTTTTTGAAGGCGGGCACCCGTGCAAAATACATGCAAGCCCATGGTAGACTGTATCCTACCGTCAGAGGCATCGCCCAAGCGGCAGTCTATCACCCGCACGGAGGCGGAAGGCACCAACACGTTGGCCGTCAGTCATCAGTTGGAAGGACAACTCCACCAGGACGCAAGGTGGGCAACATCTCTCCAAGAAAGACCGGGAGGGGCAGGATAAAGAATCTCCGTCAGCAAAAAGCCACATGATATTCTCCCTTTTTTCCTTTTTATGCAAAAACTACAAGTAAAGGCTATATTCTATTACCGTAATTACGGCTTGTAAATATGAAGGCTGAACAGTTTTCAAAAAACGTATTGGCACTCGATCCTATGATAAGATTTGCCGGGGTAATGGAAAAATCTGGTCATCTATATGCCGGTAGCCAAAGAGAAGGGACTGAAGAGCATCTCAAAGGCAGAAATTCCGAAATCAGCTACGCCCAATCTGCATACATTGTCGACTTAAGAAAAATGTTCATCTCAGAACTAGGTAAGCTCATGACTGTTGCATACATGTACGACAAGGTCAAACTAGTGAATTTTCCAGTCAAGGATCATTTGCTCGTACTATCCGCAGAGGCAGGAGTAAAAATTGACGATCTGTGCGAAAAGGTAATAGGATATATTAAATCTGTAGAAGATGAACTCTCGCTTTACCCGCCAGGCAATATTGTGAATCCTGAAAAGAAAGAAGCTCTATGGAATCTTCACCAATCTGGAATCTCAGAAGACTTGATAGCAGAGCAACTTGATCTCGATGTCAACACAGTAAAGATGCTCATCGCAGAGATCAAATAACATGGTTTATCACTTTTTGTTAATCCTTATATTTTGAGTTAGCCCACTGAGGATTTTTCTTATGTGTAGCATACAGATAGGATATAGATAGTGTATAGCTGTGATGGTAACAGCGGTCACGCATATGTCCGATGTCATGCTTGATATTGGACGAGAACAGCGAGAAGAACATTAATGCTAATAATACTAGCAAAAGCCAGCGAATACCCTTCTACTTACATCGACTCAATCAGACAGCATATACATACAGATTCATGCTTTACCATACTTGGTCCTGATTAGAACTATGGAATCTCCTTGGCAGTTTGTATGATATGTATTCAATCGGGATCGGTTTTCAATATACTGTCCCCCTCATTCCTTCAAAAATCCGAACTAAATTACGACCTTAGTCTCGTTTAACATTTATGAAACCTGCTTCGCCTAACAAACGCTTTGGCTATATGATTTAACATAAATACTTAATTTTGGGTAAAGTAATCAAAAAAATAGGAGACCCCATATTGAGGCACGATGTTAAAATAACTGATTTTCTATCCTTTTTTGGAGAAGTTTGTTGAGAACTCTTTATAAAATATAAGAACTGTTGTTCAAATACCATGATAATGACACGAACAACTGCTTTGATTGCAGCAATGTCGGTACTGACTATTGCTGTTCCAAGCGCATTCGCACAAAACACTTCGGTAATAACTGATGATGACTTCAATCTGCAGACAAATGAAATAAGACAAGAACAATCTGCACTCAATATTGCAACAGCTGGAAATACTGACGGTGATGGCAATATCGTTGCAGGCAATAACGGATTTGCACTATCATTCCAGGACCAAGATGCTGATGCAGACAACGACGTCGATGACAACGACGACTTTACCACAGACCAAGTCGATATTTGTGCACTAGTTGGCATAGCAATCACCTGCTGATAAAGCAATTGATTGCTGCCGAGTCTAATCTAAAGGATTAGACGCCCAATTCTTTTTCTTTTTTCTCTTCTCTACTGAAGCTGAGGTTTACGACGTAAATAATAATATTCCTCCCTCTTTAAAGGGAGATTGCGAACCAACTTGCATGTTATCTCCTGAATTCTTATTTGTCGCTGCACAAGGTGTGTGGTAACATTAAATTATCTTCGTTGTTCTCTGATCTGTCTGTTAGGCGACCACTTTCCCATCCCTTTTAACAGCGTGTCGATCTTATGCAGGTCTTTCACTTTTGACTTTCTGATATAGACCTCTTTCTCAAAACCCTCTTGCAACTTATGGTCTCATCATTACCCTTATCTTCTTTTTCTGCACCAAAAAGTCAATTGCCAGTTGTAACAATGGTTACTGAGTGATGTTCCATTTCTAAATGAATGGCCGAATATCTATATTCAATAACAAGATGTACTTTGTGCTCTGCTTTTTTAGCAACAGTATAACAGGTTTTGATTTCACTACATAATCTATAAGAGAGCAGCAAATTTTGACCTACGTTGGTAGAAGTACACCAAGTATCCCGTCAAAGTTGGCTCTTGTGGGTAGATGTTTGTATGTTCTGAGTGCACGGATTACTTTTTCCTTATCGATATTGCCTAAAATTTTTCTCACTTTATCTGCAACTATGCCATATAGAAATATCGACTGTGCTGCGGCAGTTACATTACATGTTTTTCTCCCTGTGCTAGAGCTTTCAAAGTCTATTATACAGGGTTTATGAGAAACAATGACATGCCTGGTCAGCCTGCTTAGCTCACCATGATCAAGTCCTGTGTTATCAAGTCGAAAACATTGCTCAAGAATATCCCTACCTACGCTGCAAATAGTATTACTTGCTGAAGAAGAAGTTTGCGATATCCACTCGCCAATATTCTGACCTGGGACATATTC
>DATFCN010000082.1:0-45867 GCA_035253045.1 Nitrososphaera sp. | reverse complement strand
TGGTGCATGGCTTGTGTATCAGTATGTCCACCACAGGCAATCAAAGTCGACCAATCGAATCTGGAATTTCATGAAAAGTCCGCTGGCACATTCAATGAAGCCTTGGCTAAAAGTGGTGCGCCTCCACCGCATGCGCATTAGATCAAATCATCACAGGCGCATTGATGGAAGTGCTACGATGGAAGTAGACATATGCGTAAATCTGCCAAAACCGACTTTAGCCTAAAACGTCTAGTTGATAACTCGTATGACGCGATAGATAGCGGTGCCTATGAAACAAATGAGCTATCTAGCCACGACGCAATAAGCCTAAGAGAAGCGATTGGCTCGTGTGCACACTCTCCTCTCATAACTGAGCTAAAGTTCTCCTCACCTTCTGAGGGACGAATAAGGGAGAATGAAGACCCAGCAAAGATTGCAAAAGTGATGGTGGACTCGGGGGCAGTTGGCATTTCAGTGCTTACACAGCCTTTATTGTTCAATGGTTCTGTTGAATATCTGGCGGCGATTAGAAAAGGATTACCGAGGATCTCCATACTTATGAAAGATATCATTGTGAGCACGGTTCAGATAGACGCGGGTAAGAAAATTGGAGCGGATTGCGTGCTACTTATCAAAGCAGTGTTTGACAACAACCTTGCTGAAGATGGTATGGAGAAACTTTTGGAATATGCAACAAAAAAAGGCCTCGAGGTATTGGTTGAAGTTCATACCGGACAAGAATTTGGAGAGGTATTAAGCGCAAAATATGACTTGATAGGCATCAACAACCGTAACCTTGACAACTTGGACGTGGATATTACAAACACTGAAAAACTGTTGAAAAGGTATGACAAGGGCAAGAGCGTAATAATAAGTGAGAGTGGTATCAGTAGTCCGGAAGACATACGGTACTTAAAGCGCGTAGGAGCAGACGCCTTTCTAGTTGGAACGAGCATCATGCAAACGTCCAATATTGGTGCCAAGATATGCGAGTTGTACTTAGCGTTGTAAAAATGGACATCCGTTAAAATATCCCCTTGAGCCATTACATCACTCAGCTTTGTTAGGGAGTTATCCAATACGAGGCAAATTCGGAAAGTATGGTGGTAAATACGTACCTGAGACGTTAGCCCCTGCCATCGAGGAGCTAGAGTCCGCTTACGAGAAATGCAAGAACGATCCTGAGTTTCAGAATGAGCTTTCCTATTATCTCACTCAATACGCAGGTAGGCCTACACCATTATACTTTGCAAAGAACCTGACAAAACAACTAGGCGGCGCCAAGATATACTTAAAGCGTGAAGACTTGTTACACGGGGGAGCCCACAAAACCAACAATACGCTTGGACAAGCATTATTGGCAAGAAAGATGGGCAAAAAAAGAATTATTGCTGAAACTGGTGCTGGCCAACATGGCGTTGGTACAGCAATAGCTTGTGCAGTGCTTGGACTTTCTGCGGAAATCTTTATGGGCGCTAAGGATTATGAGCGACAAAAGCTCAATGTCTTTAGGATGGAACTTTTGGGAGCGAAGGTTCATCCTGTATCGATGGGAAGCAAGACTCTAAAGGACGCAATAAATGAGGCTATTCGCGATTGGATAGCGAATGTAAGCACAACGTATTATCTTATTGGTTCTGTGGTAGGTCCCCACCCGTACCCGCTGATGGTGAGAGACTTTCAAAGTGTGATTGGAAGAGAAATAAAACAACAAATTTCGGAAATCGAAGGAACTATGCCTAAAGCTATCGTTGCATGTGTTGGAGGAGGGAGTAACGCCATGGGTTCATTCTACACATTCCTCGATGACAAGGATGTGTTGCTATATGGGATAGAGGCTGGAGGCAAAGGAATCCGGTCCGGGAAACACTCAGCAACCCTTACTGCTGGCTCGGAGGGCATATTGCATGGTATGTTCACCCGCTTATTGCAGAACCAATACGGACAGGTCATTGAGACTCATAGTATATCTGCAGGACTTGATTATCCCGGTGTCGGTCCCGAGCACGCAATGCTCAAAGATGTCAAGCGAGCTAAATACGCTGCATCTACAGACAAAGAGGCAATAGAGGGATTCCTTATGCTCTCTAGGCTTGAAGGGATAATCCCTGCTCTGGAGCCCTCACATGCAATTTCATACGCGATGAAGCTCGCTCAAGAACTGAAAAAGGATGACATCATAGTAGTCACTCTCTCGGGGAGAGGGGACAAAGACGTGGAAATAGTTCAAGATTATTTGAACAACGTAAAGCACAAAAAGAAAAAGAAAAGGCATGCAAAATAGAATCACTGCCAAATTCCAGGAGCTTGCAAAAAATGGTGAATGCGCCCTTATTTGTTATGTGGTTGCAGGCTACCCAGACACTGCGACTTCAAAGCAGATTATCAACGCATTGGTATCTGGCGGTGCAGACATTATCGAAGTGGGTATTCCTTTTTCTGACCCATTAGCTGATGGGCCCACTATCCAAGCAGCATCAAACATTGCGCTAGACAGTGGCATGACGCCTGAAAAAGCTCTCCATTTGGTAAGGACTGTCAGAAAGCAACACCCAACTCTCCCATTGCTTGCCATGACCTATTCTAACATCCTTGTCCGAGCAGGCATGGATGCCTTTATGTCTGAGTCCAAGCGATGTGGACTTGACGGATTTATATTGCCAGATTTGCCGGTCGAGGAGGCAGATACATACTCGTTAATCGCTTCAAAACTTAACCTCGCAACTGTTTTCCTCGTTTCGCCAAACACCCCGGACACTAGGCTGCGCAAAATTGTTTCCAGCACTACGGGCTTCCTATATGTTGTATCTGTATATGGCATAACAGGTGCCCGTAATTCATTTCAGAGATACACTCTCAACACCATAAAGGCGGTTAAGAAAGTGGTAGGTGCAGAGGTCCCTGTGGCGGTAGGCTTTGGAATAAGCAAGCCAACACATGCCAAATCTATGATTACTGCTGGTGCAGAAGCAATTATTGTGGGTAGTGCAGTCATCAATAAGATATCTGGTCGGTCAGGTACAAAGATGCTCCAGGATTTGGAGGAGTTTGCAATGTCTATGAAAAAGGTCTGCAAAAAAGAGTAGGACAAAATACATTAACGCAAGATGCAAAAAACAATGCATGAATGAGAGAGAGCTCAAATCATTATTTTGCAGGTCACTTAGGTCAAACCACATAAAGAATAATGATCTTATACCGACATCAGAAATAAGGGTAGTTCAAGAAGCGCAATGCCGCAGTTTTGACCTCTTGATCGCAGCTGTAACCAGGGAACCCAACACAGACGACGATGCCAATTATAACAATATCCTTGTAAGAACTCAGCTGCTAAAACATTTTGCTCGCCAGGAGAGATGCAGAATAGATTGCATTAGATTTTATCCAGTAGAAGTCAAGTCAGATGACGATGTACTCGATGAGCGCTTGCCGAGGCAGATAATAGATGCAGTATTGGCTTTTGGGTTGTCAATATTGGTGCTTGACAAAAACCATTCTAAACAGGCTAGGGGTCTTGGCAAATTTTTGCCAACTACATTAATCTGCTATACGGGTATCGATGATAACTTTGAGGTAGTTTCGAGGTTTGATCACTTTATCTCCAGTGGAGTTATCAATATTAAGAAGACTATGCTAGCTAAGGCGCTTGAGGGGACTGATATCGGAAATAAGGCCTATAGTCGCCTTGTAGCGCTGGAAAACATATTTCAAAAAATCTTATTCAATCAGATTTATTTTGAGAATTTAGGGATGACAGAACGGGAGTTTGAATTTCTGCGAATGATAACGGGTATCAGGCCGCCTCCCGCTCAAGAGAGGAAAAAACTGTTGAATCTGATAAAAGAAACGGCCAATGCAAAGATGACAGATTTTTTCTAGCATATGGTCACTAGAACCGCACTATTTAACTAGAAATAGTCTTTGCTTCGGTCTTAGAGTACATTCATACTATCCGTTATTATCTTATGTGTTTGACTATAACTCAAATGAGTCTTCTAATTGAAGAGGAAGAACAAGTTGAGGGAGTGCCCGTGTGCGGTGCAAACCTGTCGTCACCAGTAGTTGACACTGCGTACTACATTGATGAAGTTCACTACAGTGTAGGAAACAGGATGTACATTGAGAATGCAGACTAGAAAGAACAACCCCCAAATTCCCGACATAGACGAAGAACGGGACATAGAATTAGAGAACATAATAGGAAACCTAATGATAGCGCAATATCAGGTTGATAAACTGCGCTCTAGGCTAAGCGAGCGTGTCGGGGGATACGGCTCTGCAGGCAACAAAAAAGCTTCTGCACATATTTTCAAACACAATGACAAGTGGTACAAGGTAACTATTCGAGTTGATGAGATGGCAGTAAGCCAGCGTGAATTGACTGACGATATCAAATGACGTGCAACTAGAGGAAGGGCACATATTTTTTTCTTAAAACGGGAGGACTAATCCAGAATTATCTCTTGAGTAATGGATAAAATTGAGTGGTACTTGTAGCTTCACTCCGCCTCGCTCTACAATGACTTCGATTTCATCAAGTGAATCAGACGATTCAGTTCCCTCGAGTTTTTTTATGATTACGTGGATTGATTCATGAGAAATGAGGGGTTCCATAAAGGGCTCCGCAATCCTTGCAAAATTGTTAATACCATCTTTTGCCTCCTGCTCGGATTGTACGATCAACATTGTTTGATCGTGATACGTAAAATAGCCTACTACCGAACCGTCGACAGAACAAGCAAATGCAAAGTCCCTTATTCCCATGTCATGATCTTTATATTATGTGCATGCAGATCTAATCAAATTAATCTTTATCTCCATAGAGAAGTCTTAATTCTTCAAAGCTCAACTTGGAGCCTGCTTCTAACTTTTTCTTTGCCTCTTCCTTTACTTTGAAGAGAGCGTCAGTTTGCTGCACATATCCATACTCTTTTCTTTGCTTCCTTCTCATATCCGACATAGAATCAAGTCGTGCGTTGATGACGTCAAATAGCTTTGCGATGTTGTCATATCTTATGAGATACGACTGGTGGTCTGATGTTAGCTTTCTTTTTGAGTCATACATTCTATCTAATGAGACGTTCATCTCAGATATCTTGCTTCGAAGGGAGTTACGCTCTTCATTTAGTTGCTTTAAGTTGTTATTGATTTTACTAGATTCCTGTGTAAGTTGTGCCAATTGCTCTGTTATAGTGCGCGTAGCCTTGATCGCCTCCAGTTTCATTGTCGCGTCATTAATCCTAGATAAAATCTCATCCTTTTCTCGTTGACTCTTGTAATCCTTGGCCTCGATTCTGTCTTGATTCTTTTGAACTGCCGCCTGCAAATCCTCTTCCTTTTCTGAGGGAAGTCGAGCCTCCATCATAGAAAGAAAGTTTCTCGATTGTGACAGTTTTTCACTGACCGACAAAAGGTTAGAATTATGATTGTCTACTTCAGTGCGAATCTTCTTTAGCCTCTCGGTGTAAGCATCAAGAAGAACCCGCTGCTCCTTAATGTTGTTTACTAACGTGCGAAGCTGGTTCTTGTCGATGTCAATCAGCTTGTCCGACAGCTGCTTGAGCTCACCTGTAAGCTGGCGCTTTTGGGTCAGAAGATCATTCCACCCAAGAGACTCCAAATCTTTCTCCGACAATGGAATATGGCTTAAAGAAAATGATATAAAAGCATAGCAGGTATCAAATTGTCCGACGACGTTAAAGTGCTAGTCTCATATAAGCAACTCATTCGTATGACATTCTTACCTCAGTACATTAAAAACCCGAGAGATAAGCAGGTAGTATGCTTAAGCATCCAGACGCGCTCCTCATATTATAACTTACAGGTGAAGGAAATCCCCCCTCCCCCTTCAGTGCGCTATTCATTATATAGCTCCTCTAAGGAATATGACATTATGACAAGTACGTCAAGAAATGTAGCAGAGCTGGAGATAGAGGATATCGAAGGTATTGGGCCCACTACGGCCCGCAAGATGAAGGAAGCAGGAATAAGCTCAGTTATGGAGCTAGCAACATCGATACCTGAGGAGCTCGCTACAGATTTAGGCGGCTCAAAAGAAACTGCTGCCACTTTTATTATGGCAGCTCAAAAACTGCTGAGGGAAAGCGGCATACTTGACAATGAATTTACTACTGCAGATGTTGAGCTTGAAAAGCGAAAGTCTCTTTTGCGCTGCAGCACAGGCGCAAAATCACTTGACGAATTGCTACTTGGCGGTATTGAGACTCAAGCAATTACAGAATTTTACGGCGAATTTGGAAGTGGCAAATCACAGATTTGTCACACACTTTGCGTTACTGCCCAGCTCCCAGTAGAACAAGGGGGGCTGGGTGCAGGAGCCATACTGATTGACACCGAAGGAACATTTAGACCAGAAAGAGTCGATCAAATAGCAAGAGCAAGAGGCCTAGATCCAAATGAAATACTGAAGAGAGTTGCGATATGCAAGGCCTATAACAGCAGCCACCTTGAGCTGATAGTCAAATCGATGGGTAAATACATAGACGACTTTAAGGCCAAAATGATAATCATCGACAGTATCATATCCCTTCATCGCGCCGAGTTTGCTGGCCGAGGGACCCTAGCAGACAGACAGCAGCGTCTCAACGGCATAATGCACAAACTGGTCAAGATCGCTGAGATTTACAACGTGGCAATCATCGTTACAAACCAGGTTCAGTCTACCCCTGATACATTCTTTGGAGACCCAACCAAACCCGCAGGAGGAAATGTAATTGGACATGCATCAACTTACAGAATATATTTGCGTAAGGCTGGCAACGACCGAATAGCCAAAATAATCGACTCGCCGTATCACCCATACTCTGATGTCAGATTTACTGTCAATGAAAAAGGCATTGATGATCTTGACTCGGAGGCCCCAAAGAAAAGGTCAGCAAGGGAAAAAGATGAGGATTAGATTAAAATAGAGAGAACCTTTTCTCTGCCTCTTTTAATTTTTCCAAGTCACCGCAATATTTTATCAGCTGAGACAACTTGTCTGATGCTTTGCCACTTTTAACCGCATCTCTTGCATATTCTACGCCTTCTTTAAGAGTGAGCGCAACCTTGCTGACAAGAAGTGCAGCAGCAGCATTGAGAATTACAATATCCATTTTTTCTCTACTTGCCTTCCCATAAATCGCCTGTAGTGTAGCCATAATAGAATCTATTTTTGAATTCACTGCCAATTGATCCGGCCTAGCCACCGCAATCCCCACTGCGTTTGGATGAAGGAGTATCCTTCTCGTTGTGTGATTGTCGCTAGAAAACCAGTAGATATCATTCTGGCAGGTATTTGAAAGCTCATCAAAACCATCATGGGCATAAACTATCATTGCTTCGTTGACATAACCTGAGCATACTCCACAGAGCATTTGTAGAAGCTGTGGCTCAAAAACCCCGATAACTTGACCCGATAGATTGGTACAGGGATTGCTTAGCGGGCCTATTTTGTTAAACACTGTTCTAATTCCAATAGTCCTCCTGACATCCGCTACATTTTTCATTGCTGGATGGAACATCGGAGCAAAGAGAAATCCCATACCTATGGTCTCTATGCAAGATTGAACCTTTTTTGGCGGAGTGTTCAAATCAAGGCCAATGTATTCAAGGAAGTCGGCACTGCCGCAAACACCTGAAGCAGATCTGTTACCGTGCTTCGCTACAGTGGCCGAGGCTGCAGAAGCTACCAGTGCTGCAGCTGTGCTAATGTTAAATGACCTTATTGAGTCGCCTCCAGTTCCGCAAGTATCAATCAGAAAGCCCCTCACTTTGGGTGTTATCTTTGTTGCATGGTTCCTCATGGAAATAAGGATTGATCGAAGCTCATCTGGTGTCTCACCTTTCATGGCAAGAGCGACGAGAAAAGCCCCTACCGCTGCCTCAGGAACCGCCCCATTAAGGATTGAATCAACAGCGTCGCCCATTTCTGCGGCCGACAAGTTTGTTTTTGAAACCAGCTTGTTTATTTGGGGCCGCAAATCCTTAGATGCGGTCATTTTTTCACCAAAGAGATAAAGTTGAAAAGCATCCTCCGGCCTTCACCTGTAAGCACAGACTCCGGGTGAAATTGAACCCCTTCCACAAGGTGGTGCCTGTGTCTGATACCCATAATCTCACCATCGTCTAGCGCTCTTGCAGTCACTTCAAGGCATGCTGGCAATGTGCGTTGATCGGCAACAAGCGAGTGATAACGGGTTGCCTTGAACGGGTTTGCAATATCTTCGAAGAGACCATGCTCTGATGCATACAATATTTGGCTTGTTTTTCCATGCCGGATCTTCTTGGCATTTATGACCTTGCCACCAAAAGCATGGACAATGCCTTGATGACCTAAGCAGACTCCCAATATGGGGATTCTATCACCGAGTTGCTTTATGATGTCTGTGCAGACACCGAAGTACTTGCGGTTTGCAGGATGACCAGGACCTGGAGAAATGACTATTGCATCAGGATTCATCTTAATAACATCTACTAATGTTATAGCATCGTTTCTCAAAACTGTAGGTTCAGTTCTTAGTTCTCCTAGTAGCTGGGCAAGGTTGTACACAAAAGAGTCGTAATTGTCAATAATGAGTATCTTCATAGCAAATACCTCTTTGAGGTTGACAAACAACCTAATAACAAGACATCATAACTGCCAAAATCGACCGCCCCTTTGCATATCCTCAGAACTCTGAAGAGCTTCACTCTATTTAAGTTTAATGTGCTAATCTATATTGTTAAAGGAATTTAGGAATCTATATAATAGATGCAAACTATTTGAATTTTGCAATAATCTCAAGTGATTGTTTTGGTCAGGGTCTTCATTAACGGGTATGGAAACATAGGACGCCGCCTTGCAAGCTCGCTTGCAGCGGACAAGGAAATCCAATTGGTCGGCGTGGCAAAATATAGCATAGACGACAAGGTAAAGGAGGCACTGGAGAATCATTATGACGTGTACGTACCAAAGGAAGTGATCGGAAACTTCAACGAAAGCGGCTATAAAGTGACGGGCTCAATTGAAGAGGCCATCAAACGGTGCGACATAGTGGTAGATGCCGCTAAGGAGGGGGTAGGGTATGACAATAAGAAGAACTACTATGAGCCCCTTAACAAGCCAGCAATCTTCCAGGGCGGGGAAGAAAGGAATGGCAAACGGGCAGTTGCTGATATGATTCATAACTCACGAGTTAACTACGATAAGGCTGTTGGCCAGACTTATGTCATACAGGGTAGCTGCAATGTTTCCGGCATGGGCAGGATGATGCAACCCCTGATTCAAAATTATGGGGATAATATCACACGCTTTGATATCGAACTTGTCAGGCGATGGGCGGACCTTGAAGATACAAAGGCGGTCAAGGACTCAATTGAATGGGATAGAAATCCACATCATCAAGATGACGTGAAGGATTTTATTCCTAAGGCTAACCTGTACGTCGATGCCTTCAAGGTACCCTCAAGAATGATGCATCTGCATCATATGATCGTTCGATTTCGAGACGGTATAACGCCAACTAAAGATCAGATACTTGAATGCTTCCGTGACGAATTTGGAGTCGCCGTTATTAGCTCGGCAAAGGGCACAGGTGATATTAGAAAAAAAGCACTTGAGCTTGGATTTCCTCATGGCGATACCAATATGGTGCACATTCATCAGGACATATTGAGAGTTCAAGATGACACTGTCAAAATAGCTTATTCAGACGATCAGACTGGTATGGTAATTCCTGAGAACTACATACTTATTCAATCGATGGTTTTTAGGCGATCTAGAGATGAGGCAATAAAGAGGGCGGACAATATATTTGAGATGACAAAGAAGCGCACTGTCTTGGAAGAGGAATTTAAATGAATCATTTTCTATCGACTGATTGATGTGGTTCTCTTCCATCGTATTGACATTGAAATCAGATAAAATTATCTATTGCAAAATATAATACAGCGTCAGTTTTACCTAATCATAAAATAGCCTTATGACTTTTGAAAAGATTTGTAACTCTCGCCCTTCCCAATCTGTAATCAGCATGGCCGCTACGGGATTGCGCAAGGCATGGTCATTTTAAAATATACAGACTCAAGACTCAAAACGAGCTCTGTTACCACTCTAGGCGATACAAACTGGCAAAAATTTGATCTTTTACTTAACTCGCCTACCTTCCATTTGGTAAAGTTTTGCAAACTTAGCCCATAAGACAAAAGAGATTGGAGACGGTGGAATTAAAACAAAACTAATCGCATCTTCATATGATAGGTTTATAGCTTACTCTTTTATTTCAAGAGGAGTATATGCAGGATTGCTTAAGCAGCTGAGGGTTAGACTCTTGCCCTTCGACCACTCAAAATCTCTGCACACGCCAATAGAACAATTCAAATAGTCTTGTGATCCATACAGCTTTGATAGATTAATTGCAGCCTACAAAGCAGTGTGCTCTATGCGCTACTACACTCCCTTTGGAGAGCGAGATTAGCATTTGCAACGAATGCATTAAATGCGCAGACTGCTGTGTCGGCCTTGAAAACTTGAGAGAATAAGAAGTTATTCGACCATTTTCAACGTGTCGGTTGTTGTCACGATTCCCGTTACATTCCCCTTCTGGCTGACCAAAATACACTTGGCATATCTTACCAGAGGAATGAGTGCTTTGGCTGGGGTCGATACGTCTACTATGGGAGGTGGCGGTTCCATGGCTTGGAAAACTTGCATATTCTTTAGATCCTTTTCATTTTTTTCTAGCATCACTTTGGCAAGGCCATCCTCTGTCAATATGCCTACCACCCTGGAAGAGTCAAATACTGGAATCTGGCTTATTGAGTTGACCCGCATGATATCTATTGCATTGTGAAGTTTCTCGTCCTTTTGTACAGAAATCGGACTGTGGCTGCAGATATCTCCTGCTTTCATAGAGCTACGTCCTTCAAGTGAGCTTAGAGCTTCAAAGATCTTGCGGGCGGTTTCGTAACTCGGTCTGCATCTTCCTGATTCAATTTGATTTATCATAGAAGTGCTGATTCCTGTCAAAGCGGCCAGCCTTCTCTGCGTTATTCCGAGTCTCACTCTGGCCTGCCTGATGTATTCCAGCCTAGGTAGCATTTTTTCTTACCTTAACTTCCAATCTCGCACTTATAAGTTACCAGAGAAATTGAAGCCTTATATTATGTGCAGACAAATTTTTCTTGTTATAATATTCGATGGCAAACGATGGCAATAACAAGTGGGATTCAGTAAAACGATACAAACTGACTAAGATGATAAACGAACTGTCAAGTATATCCGGACACGGAACGGAACTTGTCACCGTGTATATTCCACCGCGGCGACCTGTGTTCGATGTTATTTCTCAACTCCGCAATGAGGCAGGGACCGCGTCGAATATCAAATCAGATCTTACCAGAACGCATGTACAGGATGCACTTAGCAGAACTGTTGAGCAATTGAAATTGTTCAAGGAAATACCTGAGAATGGCCTTGTAATATTTTGTGGTGCAATCCCTAACGAAAAAGGGATTGGCAAAGAAAAAATCGAGATATATCCTGTGTTACCACCAAAGCCCGTCCAAATCAGCCTTTATCGATGTGACGATCACTTTTGGACTGACCATCTAAAGGAAATGATGAAAGACGACAAAGTTATTGGCATATTATCAATAGACACTCAGGAGACAGGCATTGGTATACTTACTGGTGATCACTGGGAAGTTATTGATTCGCTTACTTCTGGCGTTGCTGGCAAACACCGGCAGGGTGGCCAATCTGCCAGAAGATTTGAACGCTTGAGGGAGAATGAGTTGAACGAATATTACCATAGGGTGGCAGAACATGTCAAACAGGTTTTTCTAGAACAATATAACATAAGAGGGACAATCGTCGGAGGGCCTGGACCCACGAAAGAGAATTTTCTAAAGGAAGAGTACCTTGATTACCGGCTGCAAAAGAGCATCATAGCAACCCTTGATACATCCTATTCTGGAGAGGAAGGGGTGCGCGAGTTGATAGAAAAGGCGCAAAAAGAGGGCATCTTGCAGGAATTTCGTGTAATGGAAGAAAAACAGCTGATCAAAAAATTCATGATGGAAGTTCATTCTGGTCGAGGACTTGGGATATACGGTATTCATGACGTGGTAAATGCACTGGAAAGTGGAATAGCCGACCTGGTGTTGGTAACTGATGACATCACACATGTCAAGTTAGAGATTAGATGCAGGACATGTAGAAATATCCAGACATTGATAGTAGATAGGCCTCAACTCGTGAACACAAGACAAGAATGGCTTTCAAAGCAATGTCCTTCATGCGGAGGCACCGACCTGGAAATCATTGACAAAGACATAGTTGATTACCTTAATGAGCTTTCCATAAAGACAGGATGTAGACTTGAAGTCATTTCTGGCAAGACAGAAGAAGGATCTCAACTTGCCAGTCTCGGCAAGATAGGCGCCGTATTACGCTACAAACCTATGTAGCATCGCAAGAGCATTCCTGAACATCCTTGAAGCAACCGCTGCATACAATAAATGAATTGCAGCCCATAGGTGTGCATGCCTCAAACGATCTGGAATCTCTTCCGCAGCTGCATTTTTTCTGCATGAGATGCTCTAGCTTCAAGAAGGATAAGTATGTATTGCGAAAGACTGTAATAGGCCTGAAATTCTTTAAGGTCTCATCAATTTATTATTTATGATATGATGTACTGCAGATTTCCTTGGGAAGAGAGTCCTTCCTCACGATCCTCATGATAGTTGTCGTTAATTTATCTCAAGGCAAATCATTTTAGGCATACTAGTCTGCACGTACAGTCCAGACATATACTCGAATGCTGCTTCAGCCACGTTGCCACGCAAAGTGCTCGTACATTTCTCAAATCATGTTGAAAAGTAGCCATTCATTTCATAATTTATAATTGCATGGTATTCAAACATTCAGCGAATTATTAATTATATTGTCAAGCAATGTATGCAGATGCAAGCGATTTAACCAAATTAGAAAATAAATGCTGCAAGAAATAGATACTTCGACAAGTATTAAATAAAGGTCTGGAAGTATCAGCTATTGGAAAAATGCCTGCTCAGATGAAGGTTCATCCGTCTTTTTTTAAAGAATTTGCTACTAAAACTTGGGTCTCGCCGACGGAGATTATTAAGGAGCTTGTCGAGAACGCCTTTGATGAGGACGCGACTAAAGTTCTTGTAACGGTCCTTACGAACGGTTCAATTGCTATTGAAGATGACGCAGGAATGGACCAGAATGGAATGGAAAAATTTCTGCTCTTGGGTTCGCCCCATAAGAGGACCGAATCAATTTCGCCGAGATTAAAAAGAATTAGAACGGGCAGATATGGGACTGGAAGACTCTCCTTCCTGACATCATTTGAAAGTATGAGGATACGGACAAGACGGAAAGGCTTCACAAAAGCGCTTGTCATAAACGGAGAAGTGCTTGAAAGATTGTATACTGGCAATGCTAAGCTTGAGGATGTAAAGCAATCTCCACTTAGGAGAGACGGAACGGAACTTCTCATGACTGGCGCTAAAATTCCGCTGGACATATTCCGAGTAGCAAAAGAGGTCCGTAAGCTCGCAGTTCTTAGGCAACCATTGTTTGAGGTATATATCAAAGGTGCGGAAAACTTCAAAGAATGGAATTTTGATGGTTCTCAGATTATAAAAGCGCCTGAAATTCAAGGGCACAGGATACCTGTCAACCTTGACAACGGCAGATTGACTGGTGAAATCATTATAGCAAGGAGACCCCTATCAGATGACGAGCGCGGAATAGCTGTTATGGTGGGAAACCATATCGTGGTGCGCAGCAATTTTGGCTTTGACACAAAGCTGAACCGTGTGACAGGCTTTGTCCGATGTGATAACCTGACGACTAGGTTTGCCGACAAATCTGCAATAATTGAGGATAGCGAGTACTCCAAATACAACCAGCTCATGAAAACCTTCATCATTGACAGAGTAATCCCTGGATTGACGGAGTATGAGGACGTACTCATAACTCGCGAGGAGTCCAGAATTTACCGTGAAATTGATAAGATACTCGGGCAAGCCATGATCGAAAATCTAGAACTCGAAGAGGAGGTACAAGGGTATGAGCTAGTGGAAATAAAAGAGAGAGCAAGTGGGGCTCGAAATGAAGAACTTGAGAGGCATCCTAATAAACCCCATTATGATAGCAGGCAGCAGGTATCAGGAAATGACGGCATAGACTCGCCGTCAAGTCACACTTCCCAAATTTCTAAAGAGAATGCCACTCCTCCCCGTACTGTTACTGAATCAAATGCGCCTGAGAGTGTGTCTAGCACTCGGCCAGAAGGCACGGTTGTGGAGGTAATTAATGACATACAGGAGGCCGATGGCAGCATTATCACAACAAGAAACGTACGTAAGCCAATACTGAAAAAGACCTTCGCGCTCAAGAGAATCGGATACAAGGTTATACCATATGAGGATGACAGCGATACTCGTTATAGTTTCATAACCGAGAATATTGTTTTTGTAAATAAGGCTAATGCAACTTACAGGGCAGAAGCATCAAGGGGAGACGAATTCCTTATGAGGCATGTCATTAGCATTGTTGCTGAGGCAGTTGCACAGGCCAAACACCCAGAAGGCAAAGACGCACTTGAGCTACAGAATAGACTTGTAGCCGAGGCTATTAGGATCCATGACACCAACGTTACGAGGCACTAACTGCATGGAGCTTTCATGATCTGCTTTGGCAATAGATAGTTTCTCAAATAGAAACGACTAAATCTAACATGAACAGCGATGTACTCGCATATGGCGTTTGAATTCATGCCTGGCGCAACAGTAGTAGGTATATCATACAATGATGGTGTTATATTAGCGGCAGAAAAGAGGGTTTCGTTTGGAAACTTCGTAGTAAACAAGAATATTAAAAAGACATTTCCAGTAACAGACCACGTCGGCGCAGCATGTGCTGGTATGGTCGCAGACATGCAGGTACTCGTAAGGCAGGTCGAGGCGTTGGCTAAAATTCGTAGGTTAGAGACGAGACGTGACGTTGCACCGAACTCTATCGCAAAGTTAATGTCTGTCATTATGTTTGAGCGAAGATACTTCCCACTATTAACGCAGGTCATTGTGGGTGGTATCCATGAAAAACCTGAAATATATACCCTTGATCCACTAGGTTCAGTGCTCCCTGATGATTATGCTGCAGTTGGGACGGGAGCGGAAATGGCACTTGGAATAATGGATGCGGAATTTAAACCCAACATGTCCGAGGATGCGGTTAGAGAATTGGCCACAAGGGCGATCAGATCTGCTATTCTACGTGATGCTGCAAGTGGAGATGGAATAGATATTTTATATGTAACGAGGAATGGGCTGAGGGAAGAAACCATAAGACCCTCGTGACAATTATATTTTCTTGTAGGCTTCCCAGATTTTGTCACTAACATAGTGAATGGTGTCTATTATGTAACCTTTGGCCATACCCTTTGCCGCTTCGCTGTCTTCAAGAGCAAGACCCACGGCAAGCGCCCTTCCATGAATCTGATCTTTTACGGCCACTATCTGTCCTTTTTTAAAGGTCCCAAAATTGACTATGCCTGGTCGCATAACCTTAGCACCATTACAGACGAATTTTACAGCCCCTCTGTCTATTGTCACAGAAGGAAACCGCTGCAAATCTTCCTGCTTGCTAAGGAAGGGCACTATTGAGTCCCCTACCTGAGCTGCTAGCAATTTATCTCCGCTTAGGAGCCACTTATCCTGGTCAATCTCGTACACCTTTATGTTTTTAACTTTTGGAAGAAGATCTTGAGGCCATGAAGAAGCGAGTCTATCGAAAAGTTTTGCGGTTTCACTTTTTGATAATACGAATATCTTCAGGGAGATCAGAGTATTTAGCACAATGGATAATTAATCTGTTACATTGATGCTCAGGCGCTACTCTCAAATCTTCATCGCATGCAAGAATGCTTGGATTTATCATGCAGGATGTGTTGCGCCATGTAGGGTGCTATGCGAAACAAGAGCGAGCGTATTGAATGTGATTAATCAAACTCTATTGTGTTACTAATGGTAATACTTGATAGCAAAAGCTGGTGAATCCATTTATAAACAAATGAATTCAATAATATGAGGATATTGGTTCTTACTATCTGCTTTGCGCTCCGGTCCTATATTCTCCTCCACACTAAAGTTGATTTCTTGGTCTCCTATACCTTAAAAACGTATAAATATTGCAACTGTACTTATGATTTTTACATAGTAGTATGCAGATTTTAACCAAGGCAGCCGAAAAAGCCAAGGAAATTACAGCTGCTGAGTCATACCGATGCACTGAGTGTCAAGTTAGGCCCGCTGAGATATTCCAAATCAATGGCGAGTTCTGCTTAGAGTGTTGGCAAGAAATAACACATACTAACCCTTAAGCATCCCAATAACGTGGTTAGCCTATTCTTCGAGTAGCATTGCTTAGCGATTGCTTTGGATTAACAGCTCATGCAACTGAGTGTGGAATGCCTACCTAGCTTCTTAGCTTAAGCGAGAAAATTGTCTATATATTGATTTTTAAGGCTAACCCTTTTTTAGAACAACTAAACATCTAGCCAAATATAGCATCTCTTATTTCAATCAGGTCTCGTAAGATCGCACTTGCAGTTTCCATGCCACCTGCACCTCTTCCTATAATAGTCTGCTGTCCAGAATGCTCCGACGAAAATGTGACAGCGTTCAGGGTGCCATTAACACATAAGGGATCTGCCTTAGAAACCTCAGCCGGAGCAACGGCAAGGCGTCTTCTATCACAGAGAGCCAATAGTTTGACCGCATTTCCCCGCCTGGCTGCATTTTTGACATCTGGCAAACCTACGTTGACAATGCCTGTACGCTTGACATCCTTCATGGTTACCTTCATTCCCATAACCCAGTTAGCCATAATAACGAGTTTTGCAGCTGCATCAAACCCCTCAACATCCAGCGATGCGTTCGCTTCCGCATAGCCCTCTTCTTTAGCGTCGTTCATTGCTCCATCATATGTTCGACCTTCCTCCATCTTGCTCAAGATATAATTTGTTGTACCATTCAGTATTCCGTGAAATGAAATTATGCTATCTCCCTTTAGGCAGCGCTTAGCAAATTCCAAAATGGGCGTTCCGCCCCCAACTGTTCCGCTGAACCGCAACATGACCCCATTATAATTGGCCAACTCTATAAGAGAAGGAAAAGCAAGAGCGAGTGGACCCTTGTTGACACAGATCACGTGTTTACGACTTCTCATCGCAACAGTGAGGTGAGAGGTCGCCGGTTCACCATCATTCAGATTTGTTGGAGTGCATTCGAGCATTACCTCTGCATCGACCTTTTCAGCAACTTGAAGAGGGTTAAAATTTGTGCCACCGTTCTCGTAGGCACCTACTGTTCCTTTAATTTTCTTTGTTTCGAGAAGTCTCTTGAGATCGAGTCCCGCCGGCGCTATTGCTGAGCCAGCGTTGTCTACACAGGCTACTACACGAGGCTTCATACCGTACTGACTGTACATATCTGCCGACCGGGAGAGCAAGAGCTTAGCGAAGCTCTGCCCAACTACTCCAAACCCCAAAATTACTATCCGCAATAACGATACTGTTCTTTAAGATGGGATGGGGTTAATAAAACTATGAAGTTGGGACTTAGCGGCCAGGGAGATCCTGCGGCTCAAATGAATAATGGCAATGAAATAGTTTTTGCCTTGTATAAAGCCCAATATTGTAGGATGGCTACTTATGAAAAAAGTTTTTGAGGCACCATTTGTTATATTTGTTTTTTTATTATTTTGTACGCATATGAACTCGTCGACAACGAACATTTATGAGCCTTTCTTGTTATCATTCTTCACAGTTGCAGAGTCTATCATTAGCTCTTCAAATTTAGACTTCTTATGCATATAATCAAAGAATCCCTCCCAATAATCGTTATGGCCAGAAGGTTATTTGGCGATAGTTGTTGTTTAGTAATGGTCCGTTTCTTCTATAAGGATCAATTTATTATCAATTCGGACAGATTAGTTGTCATCTGAGAAAAGAAATACCTTACATTTTCTCTAACCTAATATTTTGTCTGACAAATCTTAACTGCGTAACTCTTTCAACCTCTTGATTGAACCAAATTTCGCCTCGCATAGATGAATAACAAACAGTCTCGGAGGGCTCGATCTGAGGACATGTTTACTAATGATAGAATCATGATGTTAGTATTGGCTACCAAGGATCATAGCTTAAGAGCAAACAACCGCAACTCCATTTGTAGTGCTGGACTAACAGAATTTCGGTCCAACATTGCATGAAATTTTCTCAATGTGTCATTCCTATTCTTTGGTACAGAGCAATATTGTCAGGCTGGAAAAAACCACTGTTCATAGAGAGGAATCACAGGTTAAAGGTGCCCTTACGTTTGACTATCTGGTTGCCGACACGAGGCAGAATTAACTTAATCGTTATATGCCAAACACTATAGTGCAGTGTCAACAGTCGAGCAAGAATATTGGAAACTGTACATAGAATCATTGTAGCACCTATTGCAAATAATATTTACCCTCCATTTATAATAACAAGCGTGCAGCTAAGACCTGGTCATTGCTAGAATCAATAACTACGCTGGCAATCCTGGCAGCAGTAGGGCTTGGAGCCGGAATCTTAGGCTCAATGCTCGGAGTCGGCGGGGGTATTATAATGGTGCCGGCTCTCACATTTTTGAACATACCATCTACTCAAGCAGCAAGCACAAGCCTTATTGCAGTCATGTCGACGAGCCTCTCTTCCACTCTGGAATACTCTAGACAAAAGCGGATTGACTATGCCCTTGGCTTACAGATGGCTGCCTGTGCGATACCCGGTGGCGTGCTTGGCGCTATCCTATCGGAATATTTGCTAGAGGATACTTTCAAAATGTATTTTGGGATTCTGCTAATAGCCACTGGCCTTTACATTTTGTACAGAAACTCTGTGTTAAAAGATCAACCAGTCAGAAGACGTTCGCCGGCTTTGCAGGCTACGATCTTTGCTGCTTCTTTTGGAGCCGGGATAATCTCAAGTGTCTTCGGTGTGGGAGGAGGCATTGTATTTGTACCTTCTATGCTCCTTGTCATTGGCTTAACTATGCACAGAGCTGCTCCAACCTCACAATTGGCGTTAATGATGACAGCTATTGCTGGAGTTTTTACGCATTCAGTTCTTGGACACCCTGATTATACCCAGGCGATTATATTATCGGCAGGTGCCTTTGTGGGTGCCCAGTTGGGAGCAAGGTTATCTCGGATGACCAAAGATATGTTATTACAACGATTATTGGCACTTGTATTAACTACAGTAGCAATAATATTTATTTTCGATGGTCTAAATTTGAGATATTGATTATAAACCATACACTATACAACTCTTGGTGACGAGGTAGCAGTTGAGCAAAAAACCGACTTTGATTGCTTCATTCGTCTAGAAAGGCACTATTTCCTTGCTTCGTCAATATAGAATATGGCCTCACTTCTCTTGGCAGACGCACCTGCAGCAAGATTTAATGCAGCACCGATAAGTTTACCGCTGTCTGGTTCTAAACCTTCGCTGTTACCTGCTAGTACCAAGTACAGCCTTATACTAGATCCAAGTACATCACTCAGTTCTTGATTTACTGTCGCGGTATATGGCCTAAGTGCCCCCCTGAATACATCTGCCCTTGCCCGCAACAGCCCTGATATCTTTTTACCGACAGGAGCATCAGGGCCCACTATAATAATAGAACCTTTGGAATCCTTGAATTTTGCAGGGTCTTGAATTGAACCCTCAGGCGCCATAGCATTAACCCCTTCTCTTGTTATGAGTCCGGGAATGTAAATGAAGTTCTCAACCAATGTATCCCATTGTCTTCTTGAAAGCGAGGTCAAAGGTACGTTGTAGTCATATTCTCCTGTGAAATGGATAACTGAATCAATCCGGCCTGACCTATTTTTTGCAGCTTTGAAGATGTTATGAACACTTTGCTCATCTAGCATGTCGATCGTATGGCTATGAAATTCGCGATATTCTGCCATGTCTCGTTGGTTATGAGCAAGCACGATTACATCTCTAGCCCCTGCTTCATGAGCGAGTCTTGCAATGCCTTTTACTCTCTCTATATCCTTCCTTGACGAGGAGCTAGTCGTAATAACGATAACTTTTCCCCTAACATCGAACCCCATTGGATCGTCAACTCGTGTCCCAACCATTGGTTTGACCGGGTAGAATACTCGGTCATTAGGGATAACTCTGCCATTTATTAACCTGCTAATCCCGTCGTCGCATAAGTTTATGACCATTTCTGCTACCTCTTCCTGCTTCAAGAATTCCCCATCTACAATCATTTTGCTGGTGTTGCTCTGTATCTTTTCGGCAATTTCCTGCATCTTCGCAAGAGCGCCTGCTACGGTCTCTGTCAATTTATTCATATTTTCCTCCGCGGTGGCCTGACCCCGAGATGCCACAATCTCTGCTGCAACTTGTGAGATACCTTTTGCTACGATATCCGGCGGTTCACCTAGCAGAGGAAGAGCGCCTGCGGTAACCTTCTCGACCTCAAGGGAGCTGAGTCCAGGATAACCGCCAATACGTAGGAATTCAGCGGCAGCCTTGGGGTATACTGTCTTGTAAATTCTATCTGAGTGGACCGGTCCAGGATTTGTTGCAATTGATCGAACGTCGCGTTCAACAAGCTCCCATGCTAAAGCTTCTGCAAGGCGATTCTTTGCACCCTGTGCAGCGGTGTAGGGTGTTCTAAACCTATATGGCCTCTGCTCATACCGATTTTCCTCTGTGAAAAATGTTGCAATTGTAATTATCTTGGAGCCTCTTTTCATGGCATTGAGGGCGCTGACCGATGTCCAGTATGTGCCCGTAAGGTGAATGGCTACGGCCTCTCGGAACTCTTTCACGCTTGCGTTGGTAAATGCCTTGACTGGGCCTGACACACCTGCATTATTGACTACTATGTCGACCCCTCCAAATTGGTTTAGGATACTTTCAAACATAGAATTAATTCCAGACTCATCTGAAACATCTACACCTGGAAAAACACCTAACCTGCCCGATGAACCCGAAGAAGAAATTATTTCTCCTAAGATGCCAGCAGTCTGATCCAGCGGCTCCTTTCTCCTGCCCATGATGACAATATTGGCACCATTCTCGGCAAACTTTCTGGCTATTGCCTGTCCAATACCAGTTCCGCTGCCAGTTATAACTACAGTCCTATCTTTAAATTTTAAGGGAGAGTTGGAAGATACTTGCTTTTCCACAAAAAAGCCACTGTTCTATGACTATTAAAGTTAACTTGGTCCGGCTTGCGAACAAAGTAATGATCGCCGCCAGAAAAATAGAAACGATGTCTAACCAAAATTCTTAATATGTAGAGCTATCCTGTCTGCTATTTCTAGCATTAGTGGATCGAATGCAATATTTTCCTCATGAACCCAGCTGCTATAGATTCTGACATGATCGTCTTGCGGGTCAATCGTAATTTCACGCACTTTAATCATGACTTCTTTTAACATCTCGGTTAGACCTATGTCTGATTGCAAGGTCTTTACAAGATTGCCGTCTCCTGTCCACCTGACATCGACCATGCGCTTGTTTTGGAAATGACCTTTCGTAATAGGCCTGCAACGTGCCAAAAATTTGTCGTTATTGTTGCCTTTTGTCTGAACTATGTAGTGCGTCTGATAATATTGCAAAGGTCCGTATGGCAAGGGATTTGGGTCTATGTTCGGCATGCTTAATTCCTCTGCAATAACTGGATATAGTCAATGTTTCTGCCTTTGATCTTCACTATTCCCCTGTTTGTGACAAATTTGGGTGACATTGAGAAGGTCTGGCTATAATATTGTTTACGTTCAAGAGGGTGCGAGCCAAGCTCAATCGGTTCGCAATCGATTTGGCTCTTCTTTATTTCATCTGCCATCTTTTCGTGTGCAGAAAGTTTCTTTATTATGATGGGGTCGATATCTCCAAGCTCATGTACTTCTTCTTTCACTTTATCTGATAGGGTCGGCTTAGAACGAGTGGTCTTGTGTTCCACAAATCGCATAAAAATGGGTAGTCACAAATAAATTTATTCTAATCCATTCTCAAATAACGCTTGACACCAGATTTCTCAAGGTCTCTTGCTTTTGTAAGCACATTTCGCTCGAGCGTATGTTTGTATTCTTCCACCCTTGTTGCAATTTCTGAATATTTTATTCCTAGAATTTGGCTAGCAAGTATGGCAGCATTCCTGGATCCATTTATGGCCATTGTGGCAACCGGCACGCCAGGCGGCATCTGAGCGATTGAAAGAAGCGAGTCAAGCCCGTCAAGACTCGTTGTCTTAATAGGAACACCAATCACAGGCACAACTGTCAATGAAGCTACCATCCCTGGAAGATGCGCCGCACCCCCTGCACCGGCGATGATTATCTCTACTCCTCTTTTCTTGGCGCTAGTTGCGTAGCGGACCATTCTCTTTGTCGTCCTATGCGCAGACACAATGGTGATTTCGTTAGCAACGCCAAAAGAATCCAAGGCTTCCTTTGCTTCATTCATAACTTGAAGGTCAGAATCACTTCCCATTATGATACCGACAATCGGATTATTCATTCATCCTTGCCTTTCCTTGATGGTGTTGGCAGTTAGCTCAATTCCGTTTCTGGCCTTTGCAGCTCTCTCAAGGGCTTGCTCTACTGTCCTCCCCGTGGCCGTAACATGGCCTATCTTGCGTCCCGGCTTGGATGTTTGCTTGCCGTATACATAAAGCTTAGCGCCTGGGACACTCAAGACACGTCTTAAGCCGTTGATGACGTATGGACCATTCAAATTTTCTTTTCCAAGTATGTTAACCATGACGGCAGGACAAAGTAATTCCGGTTTGATCAAAGGCAAGTCAAGCACTGCCCTTAGATGCTGCTCAAACTGTGACACAGAGCAGGCTTCATTAGTATAATGTCCGGAGTTGTGCGGCCTTGGGGCAATCTCGTTTATCAAGACATCTTCATCTTTCGTAACAAACATTTCTATTCCAAATATTCCTGACCCCTGCAATACCTCCATGGTCATCTCGGCCATCCTTCTTGCCTTGGACTCGATCTCTTGGTTGATCCGAGCTGGCACTATTGACGTGTCTAGAATGCTATTTTTGTGGTAATTTTCTGCAACGGGAAATGAAGCCACTTCTCCGCTTGGGTTGCGGGCGACCATTATTGATATCTCTTTGGTAAAAGGGACAAATTTTTCGAGCATTACTTCATTTGCAGAAAAATATCGGAAAGCTTCGGGCACTTGATCTCTGGATTTAATTATGAAATTGCCACGACCATCGTAGGAGTCTTCGCATGCCTTTAGCATAACAGGAAATCCATAGTCTTCGGATAATCGGTAGAGTTGATCCTCCGATGTTACCTTCCCAAAATCTGCTACATCAATTTTATTTTTTCTCAGGAATGACTTTTGCCTAAACTTATTCTGGATAATGTAAAGCGTTTCGGGCGCCGGCCTGACCGGGTAACTTTTTGCTACGAGCTCTTTTAGGGCCACAGAATTTGCAAGCTCTATCTCGTATGTTATGACATCGCTTTTTGCAGCCAAACGCATGATTGCATCCTCGTCTTTGAAATCGGCTACTATTTGCTGGTCTGCAATCCCTGAAGCGGGGCAACCTATGGTCGGATCCAGAACAATAACGCCGACTGACATCCTTTTAGCTTCATGGGCAATCATCTTGCCAAGCTGACCGCCCCCTATGATACCAACGCGTATCGGTCTTTCTATGGCAAGAAGGTCGCTATTGAACATGTTTGGTTAAATGTGATGATAACCCGGAGCGTTAAATGTCTTTCAATCATAACAGATAGCTTTTTTATCATATCGAAATTAGTCAATTCTACCATGAGGTTGATTCGGACCGGAAAAGTCAAGGACATATATCAACTCGACAACGGCAATATTCTTTTCCATTTCTCGGATCGAATTTCTGCTTTCGACGTCCAGATCGCAACACCTATTCCCCGGAAAGGCGAAGTATTATGTAAATTTGCAGAGTTCTGGTTTGATACGCTAAAGACTCCACACCATATGCTCCAAGTGGTCGCAAAGGACAAAATGGAGGTCAAAAAATTGAAAATGATACCCCTTGAATGTGTTGTAAGAGGATACTTCTATGGTAGCTTTGTCGAACGGTACAATCAGCGCTTGGGTCAGGAGCTTCCTTCCGACTTTAAGCCTGTTTTGGGATCGAAACTGCCAGAGCCGATATTTGATCCTACCACTAAGTCTGAAGAGCACGATCGCCCTATTGCTCGTCAAAAGGCGGTCTCTTTGGGCATTGTATCAGCTAATGATTATGATTTCCTCGAAATAACATCCATATCGCTTTACAAGCAAATGAGCAAGATTGTCGATAGAGCAGGATTTATTATGGCAGACGTCAAGTTCGAATTCGGGGTGGACGAAAAAGGCAACCTAATCCTTGGTGACTCCCTCGGACCCGATGAATTCAGAGTTTGGCTGAAGAAGGACCACCAACCAGGAAAAATTCAGGTAAGCTATGACAAGCAATTGCTCCGTGATTGGCTTATTGAAGCTGGGTTTAAGGACAAGATCGAGATGCTCGACCGCGAAGGCAAAAAACCGCCATCACCAAAAATCATGTCGTCATTGGCTGATGAACTAAGCAGGCGCTATATCTTCGCCTATGAGATGATAAGCGGTCGTAGGCTGTGACTCAATTTTAAGACCAGTTTTAGCTGATTTTTGCACATCTTAAGATGGGGCATCCATATTATGAAAAAGTAAGCTTAGTTTCAGCGGTAACCTACTTATATTTTTAATGCTGGTAACATTATTATCATAGTTTTGCTAATATTAGCATTACAATCAAATTGTGTGCATGAAGTAGAGATAAAAGAGATATCAATAATAATAAACTCATAATTGTTAAAACATTTAACAATAAAAGCAAGAGGAATTAATAGCATTCTTTTTAGTACTGTTCCCCCTAGTTATCTCTATGAATGGAGCGCTCTTTGAGAAAGAGGTCAGGATAAAAGAAGTGACAACCCTTGGATATCGATCCGCTCAAGCGCTAAATGACCCCGTCAGGATAAAAATCCTAGAGATACTAAGTCACAGACAAATGACTGCAGAAGAGATTTCAAAGCTACTTAAACGAGCAGGTCATAAGAAGGCCACTACGACCGTCAGGCATCATGTTGATACCCTGAAAAAGGCGGGCCTAATCGAAGTCACCAAGATCGTGGAAGTGAGAGGTGCTGTAAAAAAGTATTACAAGTCTACCATACGCGCCTTCAGCTATAATATCCCAAACATTGAAGAACATAGAAAGCTGATAGAGTACACTAGTTCGAAGTTAGTAAAGGTTCTAAAGAGCATAGTCCAAGATCCAAAATTCCTTAGTGAGATGAGTGGAAAAGACGCCTGCAACCTTTGCGAAAGCGACCACTACAAAGAATACGCTGCCCTTGAGATACTAAACAAAGCGTTGGCTATGACACTCCAAGTTAAAGATTACCCAGCAATGTTTGGAACACAAACTTTATCTAAAAAGTGACTATTCAAGTGTTACTCTTAGTGTTCCCTTGCTTTCTTGATATTGTAGTGTCTTTACAATATTCCTTGGAATATCCGAAGAACCCTTGTCGCATAAAACAGACATTGTTCGAGGGCATACATAATTAGTCGTCCTGATGACTATATCATGAGGATTTAGGACAGTTAGGCGCTCATCTCCTCTACCTGTTATGAGGAACGATTCGTCTCCTACGATTAATTCTATTCTGATTACGGAGGTGCTTGATTTTAGCCGGCGCTTGACGGATTCCTCTAAATCCGCGCAGGCTTTGTTTGCTTTTACACCAATTATGCAGTCCCCCCTTGGCGTCAGATGTTGATCCTTGGTTAGTTCAATACTCTTAGGATGAAGTGATTTAATATTTGAGTGCCCGTAAAAGGTCACCTCTTCCTGTACCACTTCAATGCATCCAACTACAGGTTATTAAAATCATGCCTGATTTGCATTTGCTTTAGATGTCTCACTTATAGGTAGGCTTAAATGGACCATTACAAAAAAACTAGATCGAATTGTTACCAGCAGCAGCGGGCTATGATCGAGCCATCACAGTATTTTCTCCAGATGGAAGGCTTTACCAGGTAGAATATGCAATTGAAACAGTCAGGCGGGGCACATTAGCGATAGGAGTTAAAAGCACAGATGGAGTGATTCTTGCAGTAGAAGAGAAAACAAGAAAGCTCCAAATATCAAATGTTACTCAAAAGATCTTTCAAGTCGACGATCACATCGGCGTCGCGGCAGCCGGATACATCCCTGACGCACGAACCCAGGTCGACCATGCAAGGTTCTTTGCACAGAGCAACAGGCTGATATATGACGAGCCCGTTGACGTTGAGGGTGTTGCGAAGAACCTTGCTGATATGGCTCAACAATTTACACAATATGCAGGGGTGAGACCATTCGGAGTTGCGTTGATACTAGCAGGTGTTGACAAGAATGGTTCTGCCCTTTATCTGACAGACCCAAGCGGCACATATATTGGGTATGACGCCGTTGCGATCGGCGCAGGAAGCGACCAAGTGACTGAATTCTTAGAAAAAAGCTACAAACCAGACATGGGCCTCGACGAGGGCGCCGCCCTTGCAATTGAATCCATTTATATGGTTAGCGAAGAAAAAACTGGTACTCGTCATCTGAAAATGGCAATAATCGACACAAAAGCCAAGACAATGCGTAAGGCTGAGGAAGATGAAATTCAGAAATACGCAACGACGGCGAGGGAACGAGCCTCACAACGTGGTGCAGGATAAAAGCATTTTATACAGATAGCGGTTAACTGGATTAACAATGGTTGCAACGATAGGCTCGAAAGCTCCGAACCTCCATCTTTCGACATGGGTACAGGGACAACCTACGAATATCGACAGAGAGACAGGCAATGTCGTGTTGGTGGAAGTGTTCCAGGTCAATTGCCCTGGCTGCTTCCTTTACAGCATCCCTGAAACAATAGATATCTACAAAAAATATAGAGATAAGGGTCTTACAGTGCTGGGTCTTGCTACTGCTTTTGAGGACTTCGACAAGAATACCCTTGAGAACCTTCAAAATTTACTGAATAACGGCGAGATCATAGGGGAAACTTATCGTGCATTTACTAATGCTGGACAGCTAATAGATGACAAGCTACCCTACAAGATACCCTTTCCTGTTGCTATGGACATGCTAGTCAAGCAATCGGACTTGCTGACCGACAGCAAGGTGATGGATTTTATTGAAACTAATATCCCCAGCTTTAGATCGTATGCCGAAAACGATAGGCAGGTATTGGTCGAGCGCGTCAAACATTACCTTCAAACAAAACAGTATTCCGCAAAAACGTTTGAAGAATATGCTCTACGCGGCACCCCATCTGCCATCCTTATTGACAAAAAGGGGATTTTGAGAGGAACGTACTTTGGGTCAAATGGCTTTTTGGCAGCTGCAGTTGAAGAGCTGATAAGGCAGTAATGCCTGATCTGTGGATCACAATACCCGACTCTTCACTTTCAGATGAGCAAACCAAACGAGATAAAAGCATCAAAATAGCACAGTTTGCTCGAGCCTGCTCAATCTTTAGAGTCAAGAGAATATACATTTATCATGATTCTCTATCACGCTTTGAAAAAGATGATCTGCATTTGCTCAAGACAATACTCAACTATCTTGACACGCCCCAGTACCTGCGAAAAATGCTATTTCCCATGATGCACCAACTCCAATACGCAGGTATACTTCATCCAATAAAGGCGCCCCATCATAGAGTAATCGAAGACATCAAGAAAGTGAAAGCAGGAGATATAAGGACAGGTATTATTGTCAAAGTTAAGGGTCATCTATTTGTTGAAGTAGGGTTGGGATCTCTCATACCCTTCGTAGGCGAAGGCGTAGAGGGCAAAAAAGTAAGTGTCGAGTTTACGTCCTCATATCCGAATCTTAAGGCGGTCCAAGCTCCCAAAGAGAATATTCTTGATTATTGGGGCTACGAAGTAAAGGAGGTCACTTCAATATCAAAGCTTCTTGCCAGCCTTGATCAGACTCAAATAATTATCACATCAAGAAAAGGTCGCTATTTCAAAAACATTGAGGCTAATCTTGTTGAAAAAGCTAAAAATGTCCCCAACATCTTGGTAGCGTTTGGAGCACCCAAGCACGGCATTCATGACATTACTGCAAAGGATGGTGCCAGCATTAAACAGTATGAATATATTGTCAACATGTTCCCGCATCAAGGCACTGAAACTGTAAGACTGGAAGAAGCTGTACTCGGAAGTTTAGCAATATTGAATAACAGCTTACACTCAATTGACCAATGGAGCAGACAAAATTAACTGGTCAAAGAAATACGAGTCGGCATCAGACTCTCTGAAGCGGGGATCCATCATCCAAAATATACATACTAGACTCTATGTCAGTGCTTAATAGACCGACTTATCGTAAATAGAGATGCTCAGAATTAGACTGAATTACAGTTCAAGATTGCACCGATGCTTGTGAGACGGAAAATCTGTGGCAAATATTTTCACTTAAACTGCAATAGCAAAACTGATTACTACTATATTTAGCCTTAAGTGCAGTGATCCATCTAAAGGCATCATTAATTCTATTCTACATGGACTCATTTGCATGCAAGAGATACAAATCAGTGATCCATCAACTAGTAAGTTATGAAATGTTAGACTAATCGAGACTGAGATAATTAATTAGTTATCTTGCTGGTCGCCTGTAACAAGCCACAGTCCTCATAGCATCACCTTGCGGAATGGACAAGGTGTCTTAAAATTAAACACTCCTATTGCAACTTCTAAATCTAATTTTGGTCCTAATTGGATATCAGTAGAATGTCAGCATCGAGCGTTGGCCCGACAACCGACAGTGGTGACAAGGCTGACTTGCGCGCAAGGATAGCACAGCCATTCGTTTGCAATGGCTGTGGTAAATTCTTCAAATCTGACAAAAGAACTTAATTTACACAAGAGTCTTGATCAGAAGCCGTAACAATCGATACAGGGTCAGCCATTGTGTGCAATGGCACCGGTTTGCGTCATTGACGTGTACAATCGAATTAGCGGCGGCTCAAATAACTTATTAAAGGGTGAGGCGGTGTGGTGCAGTATCTATGGGTCATCGCAAGTATAGTGCTCCGAGAAGGGGCAGCATTGCCTTTAGGCCGAGGGCAAGGGCTAGAAGTCTGGAAGCAAGGGTGAGAACTTGGCCCCAGCTTGCAGCAGAAAAGAGCTCACTTTTAGGTTTTGCAGGTTTCAAAGCTGGTGGAATTAATATCTTAACAGTGGATGATAGAGAGAAGACCCCAAATTTTGGCAAACAGCTGTTAAATGCGGCAACTGTAATCGTGACGCCACCTATCAAGATTATCGGAATTAGAGGTTATAGGCATGACCTTTACGGTCAACATGCTATATTTGACGTCTATACTAGGGACCTGCCAAAAGAGCTTTCACGGAAATTTGATGCCAAGAGTGAGGGTGGTGATGGGATTTCAAAGGCAGAATCTCTTATCGATGCGGCAAGTGATGTGGTTGCGATTGTAGCAGTTTCTCCCCATTCAATTGGTCTTTCACAGAAAGTGCCCTTTGTATTTGAAATTGCAATTTCAGGCAAGGACCCTAGATCCCAATATGACTACGTAAAAAGTATTCTCGGCAGGGAGATAAGGATAACTGACGTTTTCGAAATTGGACAGAATATTGATGTTTTTGGCATCACTCGCGGCAAAGGAATAGAAGGACCGATCACCCGATTTGGTGTTAAACGAAAGCAACACAAATCAAGAAAGAGCGTCCGAGCGGTGGGCACCTTAGGTCCAATCTCTCCTGCCGTCGTCATGTATACCGTCGCTAGGCAAGGCCAGAGGGGATTTCATCAAAGAACTGAATATAACAAACGCATACTATTAATCTCAAATACGGAGAAAGATGCACAGAACTCAATAAATCCATCAGGTGGGTTCAAACACTTTGGATTGGTCAAGGGCGATTACATCGTAGTGAGAGGTTCTGTCCCCGGCGTTCCGAAACGGTTGGTGAAAATGAGGCAGCCTATACGGAGTCTTGCAAAGAAGGTGCTTGAGCCGAAAGTCCTGGAGGTAATTGTTAAATGAAAGCCAAAATTATTGGACTAGACGGCAAGGAGACTAATGAGATAGAACTACCTGCAGTCTTTAATACACCTTATCGTCCCGAGGTGATTCATAAAGTATACGTAAACGTGCTTTCACATTCCTACCAAAGACAGGGACGATATCCTGCAGCAGGAGAGATGGTCAGTGCAGAGTCTCGCAATACAGGGCTCGGCATTGCACGGCTCGCAAGAGCCAGAGGGGAAGGTTTTCCTAGGGCCGGGCAGGCTGCAGGTGTTGCCGGCGTCCGCCACGGACGCATTGCTCACCCCCCAGAGTCTTGGAAAATCACTTACAAGAAAATCAATCATAAAGAAAAACAGCTCGGACTTTGCTCCGCAATAGCTGTTACTTCCAAAAAGGAGTTGGTGCAACGCCGTGGCCATAAGATAGCTGACGAAGTCAATCTTCCTTTAGTTGTTTCAAACGACATTGAGTCAATATCGAAAACTAAAGACTTAAAGAATTTGTTAATACGGCTAGGCCTCGGAGACGACCTTGCTCGTGCAAGTCTGGTGCGAAAGGCTAGGACAGGAACTCCCAGACGCAGAGGAAGGACAAGTCGCTCAGGAACGAGTGCTCTCATTATCGTCGGGAATGAATCTAAGCTTGTCTCGCTATCTCGATCAATACCAGGCATTGACATTAAACATGCAAAGGATGTAAGCATCCTCGATCTGGTACCCGGCTCAAAGCCGATAAGATTAACAGTGTTCTCACAAAGTGCAGTCGAATATATGGAGAAGCTGCAAGCGCCTATGCACAAGGTACTGGAGGTAATCAGAAAGTGAGTAAGGAAAGAGAGAATAAGCAAGCACCAGTGGAACAAGAAAAACAAAACGCTGCAACTAGGCCAGAGAGCAATATGACTTCAGAGCAAGCAGCGGCTATGATAATTGCCCCGTATGTAACAGAGAAGACATTCAACCAGATAGAAAAGGAGAACAAACTTGCTTTCATCGTGACAGAGAGGGCAACAAAGAAGCAGATCATTGATGCCATCAATATTCTCTATGAAACAGACATCGGGGAGGTCAACACTACGAGGACAATTCGAGGCAAGAAGGCGTTTGTCAAGTTCAAGACTCCAGAGGGAGCAAGAGATCTCGCAACAAAACTGGCATTGGTATAGAATATTTTTTTCTCGTTAGATTTAAAAGTGGCCTAAAAGTCAAGGATTGAGTGGTATAATTGGTACGTGAGTTTAAGTTTAAAGGTTACAGTCCTGAACAATTGCAGTCGCTGTCGATTGAGAATTTGCTCCCTCTTCTCAATTCAAGACAGCGCAGATCTCTCGATAAGCGTGTTGGGTCTTATATGAATGACGAAAAGAGAAAACTTAGAGAAAAACTGAAGCTAGCCAGGGATGGAAAGCTCAAGGGTCAATTGAGGACACATGCACGCGACATGATAATTCTTCCAGACATGGTTGGGTTGACGGTCTATGTTCATAACGGCAAGGATTTTGTACAGGTGAATATCAAGCCAGAAATGATCGGGCATTATCTTGGAGAGTACGCAATTACAAACAAACGTGTTCAGCATGGCACTCCAGGTGTGGGCGCCTCTAGATCCAGCCTTTATGTTCCCCTGAAGTGATAAATATGCCACAGTTTGGTTATGCTTTTCAAAATTATGATAAAACAAAACATGTGCGCGCTTCGATACGTGAAAAAGACATCTCTCATAAGCATGCCCGAGAGATCGCCGTTGCCATTAAAGGCAGGTCAATTGAAAAGGCAAGAGAATTATTGGAAAACGTTATTGCACGCAAAGAAGCCATACCTTACCGTCGCTACAACAATGAAGTAGCACATAGATCAAATATCCGTGATGGCTTTTTTGCTGGCAGATTTCCCAAAAAGGCAGCAGGAGAGTTCCTCAGGATCCTAGACAATCTTGAATCCAACGCTGAATACAAGGGTATGGATCTTGACAGACTGCGAATTGTGAGTGCGGCAGTTCATAAGGGCACAAAACTAAAGCGGTTTCAACCACGAGCAATGGGTAGATCGAGTCCAAAGTTCGACACCTTGGTTCATGTAGAGATCGTTGCCCAGGAGTCAAGTGATAGAGAATGAGCGCAGTCAAAAACGTAATCAAAAATAACTTCCGTAACATGGAACTGAATGAATTTTTAGCTGAAGCGCTCAAGGATGCTGGTTACGGCGGCATCGAAGTCCAAAAGACACCTGTCGGAGCAAGGATAACTGTCTACGTTACAAGGCCGGGCCTCGCAATTGGCAGGAAAGGTGTTGGCATTAAGGATCTTATGACAAAGATCGAACAAAAGTTTGGCCTGCAGAACCCCCAAATATCAGTTCTTGAAATTCCAAATCCTGAGCTTAATCCACAAATAATGTGTAACAGAATTGCTCAGCTTATCGAGCGCGGGACTGCATTTAGGCGAGCAGCCATGTGGTCGCTTAATACCATAATGAGTGCAGGCGCGCTAGGAGTTGAGGTAACCATTTCTGGGAAGCTTCGAACCGAGCGAGCCCACTTTGAAAAACATACGATAGGCATTGTACCAAAGAGCGGTGAGATATCAGACAAGATAGTCAAGACCGGAATATCTCACGTACTGACCAAGATGGGTCTAATGGGGATTCAACTGAGAATCGCATCGAAGGCAGCACTACCGCAGGAATTTGAACTTAAGAATGGAAGTGCAGACTTAACGACTCAAATAGCAGACGACTCCGCCGAGTCGAGTAATCAAACTGAGCAATCTTCTTCTAAAAATGAGGAGGGGTCAAAGAATGACGAAGAAAAAGGAGGTAAGCAAGATGGCTAGACTTAAAGTCAAGACATTGCGGGAGATGAATGATCGGGATTTGAGCGACAAGCTCGCTGAGCTCAAAACTGACCTTGGCAAGCTTCAGCTTGAAAAATCAAAAGGTACCTTGAAGAAGCAAACTGGCAACATCAGGTGGCTACGAAGAGATATTGCACGTATGATGACAATAATGAACGAGAGAAAAGGCCAAAAATGACCACAGAATCTGAAAATCTTCTTTCACAAGGGATAATAGGCGTAGCCACAACAATAGTCGAATCCCCCGATCCGACTTTGCTGGGCGTTGACGGGACAATAGTATTTGAAACGAAGAATATGCTCTTTCTTCGAAAGGATTCCATCACAAGGCAAGTATCAAAGAGCATAGCAAAAAAACTCGAGTTTAAAACATCTCCTTGCGCTTGCTTTATAAGTGGTCTTGCATTGATAGGAAGACCTGAGGATCGTATTTCACGATTAAACAATGGGTGATATGGTAAATTATGGTTAGAAATATTGGTGTTTCAGTTGCCTCACCTCGAAAGTCTTGTGACGATGAATTTTGTCCCTTTCACGGGACGCTATCTGTAAGAGGCAAGTTGTTGGGAGGCATTGTCTCAAGTGCAAAGGCGCCAAGGATGGTGGTAGTGTCAAGAGAATATCCTCAGGGGGTGGCAAAGTACAAGCGTTTTCAGAGGAGCAGATCAAATGTCCATGCTTATCTTCCGTCATGCCTAGAGGTCAAAGAGGGAGAGGAAGTAAGGATAGCAGAATGCAGAAGACTTGCCAAGACAGTGTCGTTCGTAGTGATTGAGGTGATTACAAAGGATGGCGGCAGGAGCTAAGTCAAGAGCAGTCTCCGCAAAAGGAGTCGAAGAGTTCCGCCCTTATATTACCAGGGCGATTCCAGTTACGGCTAACCTAGTGTGCACAGACAATACTGGCGCCAAAATATTGCGGATTGCGCAAGTGACTAGGTATAAGGGAAGGCATTCTAGGCAGCCTGCTGCAGCGGTTGGTGACTTTGTCACCGTAACTGTAAAGAAAGGACCAGCTGAGCTGCGTAAACAGATATATGGCGCAGTAATAGTCCGGCAGAAGTATCCCATAAGAAGGCTAAATGGCGTACGCATAGCATTTGAGGACAATGCTGCCGTTCTGGTGACGCAGGAAGGAGAAATCAAAGGAACAGATATCAAGGGCCCAGTTGCGTCAGAGGCCGCAGAAAAGTGGCCAAGAATAGCAAACTTGGCTGGGATGATAGTATAGGTGAAATTATGAGGCGCGTTAATCCAAAACTTATTCAGATCCCTAAGCATAGGCGCGACAAGATGGTTGGCGCTGTGTTGGAGGACTCACTTCGAAAGCAATACAGAAGAAAGAGTATGCGAGTAATCAAAGGCGACTCTGTCAGAGTCATGCGCGGAGAATACAAGGGCGTAGAGGGAAAAGTCGAAAAGGTAAACACAGAGCAGGCTACATTTCATATAGAGGGTATTCAGAGGGAGAAGATCCGCGGGGGGCAAGTCAAAGTCCCAATTCATTCTTCAAATGTGATGATCATTTCTCTAAATCTTGACGACGGCTATAGGTCTGGAAAGCTGCAGGGAGGAGCAACTAAGGAGGAATCATTACCTTCGGAGAAACAGGAAAAAAAAGAGAAGAAAAAGGAGGATGATAAGGAGTAATGGGGAAGAAAGGTCGTGACACTAGAGTAAAAAGGCAGTTAGCACCGACGTTCTGGGCCATCAGGAGAAAAGAGGGTCAGTTTGTTATGAGAGTCGATCCGGGACCACACCCTAGAAACAGGGCATACCCGCTTGGAATGGTTTTGCGCGATGTGCTAAATGTTGCAAACACAGCCTACGAAGTGGACAGAATATTGAAGGGAGGCAAGGTCAAAGTTGACGGGATTGTAAGACGTGATCACAACTTTGCTGTCGGTTTGATGGACTTGGTGGAATTAACGGAGGGTCAAGCGTTCAGGATGGTTCCTAAGGATTCCTCGTTACTGTCTGCGATTGCCGCCGAAGAGGCAGAAAGGGGCTTAAAGCTAGTCAAGATTACAAGCAAGACTAACATCAGAGGTGGCAAGATGCAGTACGGTTTTCACGATAGCAAGACATTCATAAGCGAGCAAAACCTAAGGGTTGGAGATAGCTGCGTTATCAGCATCCCCAAAGTCAACATCACCAACCATATTCCTTTTGAGAAGGGATCAACTGCTCTCATCATCACAGGAGAAAACGCGGGAGCAGTAGGAAGAATTGAAGATATTCAGGATGGGATATTCTCTCTTCCCAAGCGAGCACTTGTTACATTCGGTGATAAATCCGCAGAGTTGCCAGTTGAAATGGTAATGGCCGTTGGAAGTGAAAGACCTGTGATAAAGGTGAATTGACTTGAGTCGACAACAGATGGAGCAGGAAAACGAAATGAAAAGGATAAGAGTTCACAAGGTAGTCATAAATATAGGAGTTGGGCGATCTGGCGAGCCAATCGACAAGGCAAGGAATGCTCTGCTTGAATTGACCGGTCAGCAACCAGCAGTGCGCGGGGCGAAAAAGACTGTCAGAGATTTTGGTATTCATAAAGGTGAGCCTATCGGAGTACTTGTGACACTAAGGCGCGACCCTGCCATTGACTTTCTAAAGCGCATCATTGCAGCGAAGAATAATGTGCTTAAAGCAACTTCGTTTGATAATTACGGGAACATCTCAGTTGGCATACATGAGCACATTGACATCCCTGGTACTAAATACAATCCTGAGATAGGAATCTTTGGCATGGATGTTAATATCGTGCTTAACAGGCCAGGATATAGGATTGCAAAGAAAAGCAGAAATAGTGCCAAAATTGGCAAAGCCCACAGGATAAGCCGAGAGGAGGCAGTTGAGTTCTTTAAACAGGAATACGGAGTGGGGGTCGAATAGTTAAATGCCAAAGCCAAGAGAGTACGAAGTAACAGGAAGGAAAAAGCTTGCCCATGGTAAGGGTGGGAGATGGTGCAAAAGGTGTGGTTCATATAATGGACTGATCCGCACATACAACTTGATGCTTTGCAGACAGTGCTTTAGGGAAGTTGCAAATAGCATAGGATTTGCCAAGTTCGAGTAGGTGAGAAGCGAGGAAATGCCAGCATTAAACGTTCTGTCAAACCTCTTTACAACGATTTACAATAATGAGTCCAGGAGAAAGAGGGAGTGTATAGTAGTCCCTGCATCAAAGTTCGCTAGTGAGGTGCTCAGGATAATGCAAAAACACCGCTATGTCGGTGAGTTTGAGCAGATAGACGATGGGAGAGCCGGGAAATTTAGAATTCAGCTTCTGGCAAGAATAAACAAATGCGGCATAGTTACACCGCGTTTTTCTGTTAAAAAGAACGGATACTTTGGGTGGGAAAGACAGTTCCTTCCAGCATACTCTATGGGAATACTTCTTGTATCGACAAGCAGAGGTATTATGTCTCATCATGAGGCACAGGAGCAGAACCTAGGGGGAGTTCTAGTTGGGTATGTCTACTGAGCAAGAGATAACTGCAGAAGTTGAAGCGCCTGCTAGTGTGACAATCAAAAAAGAAGGAAACCTCTTAGAAGTTAAGGGCACACTTGGCACCATTAAGAAGGATTTTACAAAGCTTCCAGCTACAGTGACAGCAGAAGGTAATAAGATAATCATAAAGCCCTACGGAGCTAGGAAGCGTGATCTTGCCATGACCAATACTGCGCGCAGTATAATCCAAGGAATGATAAAAGGCGTTGAGAAGGGCTATACATATAAGCTGAAGATCATATTTGCGCACTTTCCTATTTCGGTTAAAGTCAAAGGTAAAGAGCTACACGTCGAGAATTTTTTTGGTGAAAGGTCAGCAAGGGTTTCTCGAATAGTAGGAGATACTACCAAGGTAAGTGTGGTTGGAGAAGATGTCGTCATCCAAGGACCGAGTCTGGAGGATGTTTCCCAGACGGCCGCCAACATCGAACTTTCGACTAAAACTAAAGGAAAAGACCAAAGAGTGTTTCTCGACGGACTATACATATACTCTAAAGAAGAAGGTATGCAATAAGGCCAAAAGATTTATTTTGTCCTTGGATTTGCTGTAATACTGCGCCGCTCTAGCTCAGCATGGTAGAGCAAATTCGCTGCGCGATATTGTGCTCCGAAGCTCAACTGGCTGTTAACCAGTGGGTCGTCAGTTCGAGTCTGACGAGCGGCGCTATCTTTAAAATTAATTTTCCATCCCCAATCACGATTTCTGTCTGTGTAGCAGGATCGATTTTATCACAAAGGGTGAATAGTACAAGAATATTATTATTATTAACGATCTTTCAAAACTCGATTTTTGAAATATCTCATATAGAAATTATGTCAAGTGCAATTGCGTCGGCAAGGAGATCAAGGTGGCGACTTGCAACAATGTAACCATTCTTGATATCACTTGAAGCGAGCCACCTATTGGAGGAACTAAAAAGTCGTTCTTTCTTTATCCTCTTTTCAATTTCTTCTACATCAAGCTCCCTTTCTTCAACTTCCTCGGTATCATTATACTTGATGGTCAAAAGTACCTTCTGAACTAGCACCCTGTGTCCAAATCTCTGTGAAAAATCTCGAGCACCCTCGTCGATCTGAAGTATTTTCATTTTGATCTGAATCTTGTTGAGAGCATCACGGCTTGTAAGTAGCCTCTCGTCAACGAACCTGTCATGGCTCATATGTATATACTGTTATGAGGGTTACTTACCAGTGTATATTAATGTCGGCCCTCAGTCGGTTCAAAAAAATAATAGGGAGTTCCATCTGGTTTCACGCCACATCTAGCCATTTTCACTTCTAAGCCCTTTTTTAATTCGCAACTGGTGTTGAACGAACCAATGAGTCTAATTCCAGACATTTCGATAAGCCCGTAGCGGCCTTCCCTTCCTTCTAGGTAGGATTCAGAGAAAAATACCACAGTTCCGTTTGTATCAGCACTTTGAAGTGATGTCGTTGAAAGACATTGAGGGCAATAATAGGACGGTGGCCATGCTGTTGACCTACACGAATTGCATACGGGCAGCCGAAATTCTCCTTTATGTAAGCTCTCGATAAACTCTTGCAAGACATCATACACCCATAACAATTACTGAGGCTGAAGAGCCTGCCGCAGCCAAATTATGGACAAGGCCAGCCTTGCAATTTTTTACCTGCCTATTTCCTGCTTTTCCAGCAAGCTGAGACGCGATTTCGGCAACTTGGGCCACACCTGTTGCTCCGACAGGATGGCCGCACCCAATTATGCCTCCTCTGGGGTTTACCACTATTTGCTCTTGGTGTACGAATTTGCCACCTTCTCCTCTCTTTGCAAACCCGAGATCTTCGTATGCAATGATTTCTAGAATCGTAAATGCATCATGAAGTTCAGCTATATCTATCTGCGATGGTTCAATATAGGCCCTTTCGAAGGCTATTTGAGCGGCCTTTCTTGCCGCTTCAATAGTTGTGAGATCCGATGTAGCTTTTGCAAAGCTGGCTGATGTCATCTGTTGTCCTATTCCTTTTATAAAAACAGGATTATCCAACTTGCGTGCTTTTTCCTCCGATACCAGCAGGATCGCCGCAGCGCCCTCGCATGGTGCGGAGCAGTCTAGTAGTTTGATAGGAGAAGCGATAGTTTTCGAATTCATCACTTCTTCTAAATTCACCTCTTTTCTGAAAAGAGCACAAGGATTTTTACTGGCGTTTTTGTGGTTCTTTATAGAGACCATAGCCATATCTTCTTCCGTTGTGCCGTATTTTTCCATGTGAGCTTTTGCAAAAATCGAGGCCCAGTGCACAGGTAGCATAAACTCTCCCCTTGTGACGTCCCACAATAGCCTGTTACCGGGACTGTCTACTTTCTCTGCTCCTACCACAAGGACCGAGTCACACAAGCCAGACGAGATAAAGGCAAAAGCAGAAGCCACAGCATTGGTTCCCGAATTGCAAAGGTTGTCTATGCGATAAGAAATCCTGGGACGTATACCAAGCATCTCAGAGACTATCGCAGAGCTGTATTGCTCATCGGCACAGGTGGAAAGCAAAACAGCATCAATTTCGCCAGTAGAAATATCGCTATCTCTTAATAGTTGTACCGAAGGCTCGCAGGCTAGGTCAAACAGAGACTTCCTTGAGCCTTTGCTAAACGTTGAGGTTGCCCACGAGGACACTGCTACCTTGCGCATTCAAAATGTTGATAACATCTCCCTAAATGAGCTTTGTGAATCACCAAGAGGATTAATTTGTAGAATGGGCAGTGTAACTCCTGTAGACAGGAAGTTTGAAAGCGATTCCCTACAGTCCTCGCTATTTCCGCAGATTGCTAGCGAGTTAAGCAGCTTGTCAGAAACTAATTTTGCTGCGCTTTCTGCCCCCACCTTTCTGTACTCTGCAATTATCTGGTCAACTTCGATCTTGAAACCATTTTCCGAGAGAAACTTGCTATAATACTTGCCAACTGCGATGTAAAATGCAAGGGTGATCGCTGCGCGATTTCTGGCTTTTTCTGGCTCTTTATTTGATATTGAGCATATAAACGAGCATGCAATCTCAAAGATCCTTCCTTTTGTAGCCTGCTTTAATCCACCTGCAGTCCTTTTCAGTTCATCTAACGGCCTCAAATACAATAGTATACCATCCGCGAGCTCAGATGCCATAGATACCATTTTCTTGTTGACAGCAGCCATAAAGATCGGAATATGGGTCCTTTGAGGCTGGTGTAGTATCTTGAAGTTGTGAATCTTGAAAAATTCTCCATTATAATTTACCTTATCGCCTTTGGTCATGAGCCTGATGCAATCAATATATTCTCTCATTCGAGTGGCAGGCCGATCAAAGGGTATCCCATGCCAGTTTTCAACGATAGCAGAAGTACTTACTCCGAGACCTATTATTGTCCTATTGCCAGAGAGCATATCAAGGCTTGTAGCAGCCATGGCTACAGTTGCCGGTGACCTTGAATAGATGCTAACAATCGACGTCCCAAGTCTTACTTTTTCTGTAATCTGAGACATGGCCCCTAGAGTTGAAAAAGATTCTCGACCCCAGGATTCAGGAACCCATAGTGATTCAACATTTTCTTGTTGATCAGCCATTTTGGCGCATAGAAGTATCTCCTGCATTGACAACAGCGGACCAAGACTGTATCCCATCCTTTCAACAGTCATAGGATTTTCGCTTCCTTGATCTCTTTGGATGCTTCTTCAATGTCCTTGTGGGAATCAATTGAGCGCCAGAAAATCTCTTTGTATCTAACAGCCTTGAGCCTTCCTCCCCTTGCTAGAGCTGGAAGGGATGTAACCTCAATATTGCCTTCTTGAGGAAGATAAGAAAAAACTTCTTGACTAAACCGATATAATCCAGCATTAATCCATTTGTCTGAGATCTCCGGCTTTTCTATAAATCCACGAACTGCTGAATTCTCATCGAGTTCAACCACTCCAAAAGGGCTGCGGAGTGGAACAACCGCAAGTACATTCGAATTTTGAATTTCTAACAGTCTGGTTGGGTCAAGATCTGTAAGGACGTCTCCGTTTAATACGAAAAATGAGTCTTGGTTGGAAAGAAGTTCTTTAGCATTCAAAAGTGCCCCTCCGGTTCCCAGGGCCTTGTCCTCAAATGAGTATTCAATTTCAGAATCAAATTTGGTGCCGCTTCCAATATGGTCAGCAATCATTTCCTTCATGTAGCCAGCACATATTACAAAGTCTCTCAGACCGGATTTCCGAAGCCACCGTAGCTGCCATTCGATAATTGGAATATTGAGGACCTCTATCATTGGCTTGGGTCTCGTGTCCGTCAGCGGCTTTAGTCTTTTTCCAAAACCACCTGCAAGAATCACTGTCTTCATGACATCAATAGGTTTGCCGAGATTGTATAAAATGTTACTCGCTAATTTTAGTTAGCACGATTCATTAGGTACCTTGCCTAATATCTCGTAAAGAAACCTGATCATATTATTAGGACCGTACTCCTTTCTTAAATCCTTCAACAATAAGATTCCTCTAAAAATTGGGTGCCGGCAGGTTAAAGAACTACTACGGTTTTTCATTTCTGAGCTGGTTCATTTCTGCGTGCGGCGTGTATTCTTCGGTCAATTAAAAGCTTCCACCCACCTAGCCCTATCAAAAGGGCCCCCATTGCTATTGTGGAGCCGATTGTGCGTACTGTGCTTGAGGAATCTTCCGATGTAACTGAACCTTGTATGGAGAGCACAATCATTCCTGCAATAATGAGCCCTCCATTTACAAACAGAAGTGATGAGACAGTAGGTGCATATTCCTTGCGAGCGATTATGAAAGCGATTATTGATATTATAACCGCCCCACCGCCAAAGACTCCGCCCCTGATAGCCTCGTCAAATGGTAGGAATCCTTGCCTTTGTGGAGAGGAGGCTGCAACTGCAACATCCGCCCCGTAAATTATTAGGAGTATGAGCGAGGCTACAAGCAGACCTGTAGCAACTCTCCTAGCCATATGGGTATTAATTCCTGACAGATTTAATAAACCTAGCTTGTACGCTGTACCTGTGAGTGCAGACATAAAAGAGACATTATACGCTGTTATTGATAAAATTGGGAAAGAAAAAATCCGCATCGAAGTTATCAGCGAAATTGAAATGTCAGAACGACGCTGCAATGAAATTCTTGAAGAATGTAAAAAAAGAATGACAAATGTTTCCGATGAAGAATCATTTGCAAATTTATGCGAAGCATTGCTCCACTTCCTGCTGACTGCTTCCTTACTTCCTTCTGAAAGAAAAGTTACCTGGAGAGGCGTAGAATTGGATCTTGTTATTCCTTCACTAAAAATATTGAACAAAACCCCGGAGAATGCTTTAGTCATCCAGATCATAAAATGCAGTCGCGGTACTAAAAAGCTAAAAGATGCTAGATCTGTACAGCCCCATGACGTAAATATTTGGATCGTGTCACCAACACCAGTAAAGACACATCATAGAAATTATTACATTGGCTCAACGGAATTCCCTTACTCTAGAATAATCATAGATATCAATCACTTCCTTGCTCGCAAGGGAGATCATGGACTCAAGCTTTTACATGGACAGTAGCATCTCAAGGTCCAAGCTATCTGCTAGCACCCTGCCAATAGAAACATAATCGGCTCCTCTTAAGAAAGGGATCCTAGCCAATACTTTGATATCCGTGAGCCTCTCAAGGACTTCCGCTGTTTTTTGTTCGACTTTATCAGGATTTTTCGAAGTCTTATTAAGAATTATTCCTGCAATTTTGAGGCGGAACTTTTTGCAGGCCATTACAGTCAGAAAAGTGTGATTCAGGGTTCCAAGCCTGGAAGTTGAGACGATAACTAGAGGTAAGTTTGTTAGCTTTACAAAATCCGCCAAAGATTTGTTCTCAGTCAAAGGAACCATTATGCCACCGATGCCTTCAGCAATCAGAAAACGATGTTTTGTTGCAAGTTTTTTCAATTGTAGGAGAGCTTCCTCAATGTCGACTGGAGGGGATTGCAGTAGTTCTGTGGCCACCAGAGGAGACGCAGCTATTGAATAAAAAAATGGATTGAGATTGCAGTCTGAATCCGCCACCCCCGAAGCCCTTGCAAGTATTGCAGTGTCCTCAGAACGATATTCTTTTGAAAAAACTCTGTTTGCTGTTGCAAAAGGTTTCATTACCCCCACATCGATTTTTTCCTTTCTCAGTGCCCAGGCAAGACCTGCGGCAACCGCCGTCTTGCCAACTCCTGTGTTTGTTCCTGTTACAAAGATCCCATGCATGGAAATATTATTACGGCTGCACATAAATCAACGATCTATCTGAATTGGACCTTACAAATACTGACAAAGAGTTCGTTTGGCATCCATACACGCAGATGAGGGACTGGATGAAATGGAATAACAGAGTAATCGTCAAAGGTGATGGCTTTTACCTAGTTGACACCAAAGGGAGAAAATACCTCGATGGTACTGCCAGTATGTGGTGCAATGTCTGGGGTCATAACCACAACAGAGTTGTTCAGGCAATGATGGATCAGCTGAAAGACATCCCACACTCTACCCTATTCGGGTTTGCTAGTGCTCAGTCCACTAAACTTGCGGAAAGGCTGGTAAAGCTTGCCAGGGGAATGCATAAGGTATTCTTCACCGACAACGGCTCGACGGCAATTGAGGTTGCAATGAAGATGGCCCTCCAATACTGGCATAATAAGGGCAAACCTGAAAAGAAAGAGTTCATCTCGCTGGAGCACGGATATCATGGTGACACTATTGGGTCAATGTCTCTCGGATATATTGACGGTTTTTTTAGAGCCTACAGACCACTTTTATTAGATGTTAACAAAGTGCCAAGCCCCCTCCTGTATGGTAGCAAGTTCACAAATGAAAGCGATTTGATGGAATGGTGTCTTGAGCGAACTGAAAATGTTCTTAAGCGAAACGGTAATAGCTGCGCTGCTCTCGTTATGGAAAGTGGGGCTCAGATAGCAGGAGGAGCGATTATCTTCCCCGTAGGATATCAGAAGAGGATAGCAAAGCTGTGCAGAGATTACAATACTTTGTTTATCCTAGATGAGATTGCAACCGGATTTGGTAGGCTTGGAAACATGATAGAATATATTGCGCAGGACTCCCAGCCAGACATTGTAAGCTTTGGTAAAGCCCTGACCGGAGGCTACTTTCCCCTCGCGGCGACTCTTGTTACTCGTCCAATTTTTGACGCCTTTTTGGGAGAATATCGCTACAACAAACAGCTATATCACGGTCACACTTTCACTGGGCATGCCGTAGGATGCGCTGCAGCTATAGCAAACATACAGGATTACCAAAGTCGCAATCTAACTCAGCAAATAAAGGTGAGCGCCGAATATATATCATCGAGGCTTCCTGAATTTTCGAAATCGGCCGTAGTAGGTGATATCCGACACAAGGGCCTGCTCGTAGGAATTGAGCTGGCAAAGAACAACATGCCGCTTGTCATTCTGAAAAATAAAGAGATTATAAATTACTATATAATGCGACAATCCCTAAAAATGGGTGTACATCTGAGGCCTCTTGGCAACATCATGCTCCTAATTCCGCCGCTTGGTATTGGAAAGTCGGATCTTGAGAAACTGATCGATGTGCAACTCAGGTTGGTAGGAAAGATAGAGAAACTAACCTAGTTCTCTCAATTTCTTGTATAGCGTAGCTTTTGAGATGCCTAGACCCTTCGCTATTCTTGATTTTGAGTTATTTTCTGCAAGCAAAGTTATGAGTTTATCCTTGTCAATTGCTTTTTGAGGTCGACCAATGCCTTTTCCTGCGGCTCTAGCGCGATCCATTCCGTCCTTCGTCCTCTGTACCAGTAGTTCACGTTCTCTCTCTGCAGCCCAAGTCAGGATACCGATCATGAGTTTCCTGATACTGGCTTCTGTAGTTTGGAGAAAAGATTCCCTAGGCGAGCATGAAATCAGTGAGGCATAGCGTTCAACTGATTTTATAGCATCTAGCGTATCCCAGAAAGTTCTACCGACACGTGACAATTCATATACTAAAACAGCGTCTACTCCTGTCATTTTTACCAACTCCAGCATTTCTTGAAATCCCGGTCTTTGAGCAGCGGGAATCCTACCGCTAATAGCTGGATCCTCAAAAGAGTCAAGGATCACGTATCCATTTCCTTGGGCCCACTTTTCGAGTGCAAGCTTCTGATTTTGGACAGTCTGTTCCTCTGTGCTAACACGGAGATATGCAAAGGCATATTTCATATTTCATTGTAAACTCCGCCGTATAATTATCTCCTTGTCAAGAAAAGTGTTCAAAAAGGGTTGAGTGAATAAATAAACGTCAGGATCATGCTAGCGTGTAGATAAGAGTAAAAAAAAGGCTCTATTTTTTATTCCGTATAGAAACCGTTCCATTTTTGAACAGTTTTGTAATGCCTTCTAGGATAACGAAAACCGCCGTCCTTGCTTTTTGTCTTCATGCCTAAGCTATCTATCATGATTTGCATGTTTTAGGTCGTCCGGACCCCCACTTCTAACCTTAATTTCCTAAAAGAACAATAGGCAGCGTCACCGTGGCTTGCAGGTTCTCCAGATGAAGTCCTCTTGTTTTAGAATGCTCTATATCTTGTCATCGAATTGTGGGCGCAGGAGGTTACAAACTCTCTTTCTAAATTCGAATTTAGAAATAGTCCTATATAATACCTATCTTTTTTCCCACTCTTTCGAATGCCGCTAGTGCTGAATCGAGATGTTCCTGATTATGCAATGCGGTGAGTGAAATCCTGAGCCTCGCCTGGCCTCTCTTGACTGTCGGATACCTGATTGCTTGAGAAAAGACGCCCTCCTTTAGCAACTCATCTGAAAATTCTACTGCTTGAGCCTCACTGCCAATAATAATTGGAATTATATGAGTTGCAGAATTTCCGATTTCAAACCCGAGCCTTATCAGGCCAGTTGAAAGGTAAAGAATATTCCATCTGAGCCTTTCTTGCAAACATCCACCCTTTGCTATTTCTATGGCCGTTATAGCTGCCACACATAGGTGAACGGGTAGAGCAGAGGTATAGATAAACTCCCTTGACGCATTTATCAAGAGTTCTCTGATGGGGAATGCAGTCGCTACATACCCTCCAAAGCAGCCTAGTCCTTTGCTCATGCTGCTTAAATGTATATCACAGTTTACTCCCAACTTAGCGGGGGTGCCTGAGCAGTTCGGGCCAAAGATGAAATCTCCGTGCGCGTCGTCGACGATAGTTATTGCGCCGTAGCAATCTGCAATACTCTGTATTTCTGTTAGTTTTCCAATGTCGCCGTCCATACTAAAGACACCTTCAGTTATCACAATTTTTCTACCTCTGCTACATCCCATCAATTCCTTTAAGTGTTCAGTGTCGTTATGTCGGAACACAACGATTGTCGCGTCACTAAGCCTGCA
>DATFCN010000081.1:0-22561 GCA_035253045.1 Nitrososphaera sp. | reverse complement strand
GAGGTGACTTTCAGGTGCTCGAATTTACAGTAGGCAAAAGAAAGAGCGATCCAAGTTACGCTCGACTGCTTGTAAAGGGAAAAAGCAAAGAACACCTTGAAAGCATACTTGAACAGGTATACAGGGAAGGCGCGCAGCCTGTATCGGTGCAGGACGTGAAGCTAGAGCCTGCTCCAAAGGACATGGTGATGCCTGACGACTTTTATAGCACAACGAATAACAGAACACAAGTTTACTATGGCAGTCAATGGATAAATGTCGATAACATGATGATGGACAAATGCATTGCAGTAGATGTCCAGCGCAGGACAGCAGAGTGCAAGATGGTGCGCGATATTGTCAGAGGCGATATGATAGTTGTAGGAGAGCAGGGCGTCAGGATAATTCCACAGGAACGCCCCCGCGAAGGTATTGACATTTTCCAATTCATGAGTAGCGCAAGTTCTAGCGAGCGTCCCACACAACATATTGCCCGAAAAGTTGCAAGCGATATTTACAATACAAGGAAGGAAGACGGCAAGATAATTATAGTCTCAGGGCCGGTACTTGTACATTCCGGTGCAGCTGAAGCACTCTCCTCGTTGATCAAAATGGGATACGTTGACGGTCTTCTTGCAGGAAACGCCTTGGCGGTGCATGATGTTGAAAATGCGTTGCTTGGTACCTCACTTGGCATGCGTGTCAAGGACGGCACACTTGCAGTCAGAGGGCATCGCAACCATATGCAAGCCATAAACGAGGTTTTCAAAGCTGGAGGACTCAATGCACTAGTTGAAAAAAGACTTCTAAAAAGCGGTATAATGTATGAATGCATAAAAAACAATGTGCCCTTTATACTTGCAGGCTCCATACGTGATGACGGTCCTCTGCCTGATGTAATCACAGACGTTGTTGAGGCACAACGTAAGTACAAGGAAGTGATTAAGGGAGCTAAGCTGGTGCTGATGCTATCCACCATGCTGCATTCTATTGCAGTAGGAAACATGTTATCTGCCTCAGTCAAAGTAGTGGCAGTCGACATTAGCCAGCCTGTGGTGACCAAGCTAATTGATAGAGGAACTGCTCAGGCAATTGGTATTGTGACAGATGTGGGAGCGTTTCTGCCAATAGTTGTGGAACACCTAAAGGAGATTGCTGCGGCTCAAGAAGAAGAAAATAGCGACAAAAATAAATGATAGACATAAAGGAAATTTCATTACGCGGTAGACAGGCTAATTACAAAAAAAGACCTGATACATGAGCAGTACGAAGTATGCTGAAATAAATGCAGAGCTCTATTTTCACGAAAGTATCGATGACTGCAAAGGACAAGCCATCTACAAGTGCATCTGCTGTAGCAATAGTCTACTTGTTTACTTTTGACACCAATTTGATTTTGGCATCATCAAGCCCAGTTTTTGGGGCTCCATTTGAAATGAAAAAAATTTAAGGACAGAGATCCGAATTGAAGTAATAAGAACACAAAGAACTTTTATGTTTCATATTAGAGCTCAAGTAGCTAATTCAAGAGTTAGTTTGACGGTAGAGTAAAGGTGTACCCCTCTCCCTTCTCTCTTTCATTCACAAGACAAAAACCGCTATAACGGTCATTAAGAACTCTGTAGTAGAGGTTCAATCGACAATTCATTATTATTAGAGTGTATCGGAAGTAGCGGAATATGTCCGATTCAATTCTGTCATTAGTTCTAGCGTTGATGCTTTTAATTGCAGCAGGACATAATTTTGCAATTGCCCAGGAAGCCGAGAGTACAGGGTCAAGACCCTCTCTAAATGACAGCAACCTTACAATCGAGCAAGTTTCTAGAGGATTGATATCTCCAACCACAATGGATTTCTTAGATGAAGACACCATACTAGTGCTTGAAAAGGACAATGGCAGAGTAAGGGTGATTGAGAACGGAGTACTTCAGCCAGAGCCACTTCTTGACGTCGCAGTTGCGAACGATGGCGAAAGAGGAATGTTGGGCATTGCTGTTTCAGAGGAAAACGCGACAACTACATATGTCTTTTTATACTTCACGGAATCCGGTGGGGGGATTGATGGTGATGATCTGCAGGGAGTGCAGCCTGCAGGCAACCGCCTATACAGGTATGAGCTTCAGGGAGATAGACTTGTGAACCCAACGCTCCTGCTTGACCTGCCAGCTCTTCCAGGACCGCGCTATAATGGCGGACCAATTGTTATCGGTCCAGACAACAATGTCTATGTCGTCATAGGCGATGTTGGTGGTCATACTACGATGGCGCAGAATTTTGAGAACGGTTCTGGTCCGGACGGAACAAGTGGGATACTAAGGGTCGGCAAAAATGGAGAAATTCCTGAGCCCATCATTGGAACAGGCGCTTTTGACAAATACTACTTTGCATATGGCATGCGAAGCAGCTATGGCATGGACTTTGATCCCCTAACAGGCCTCCTGTGGGATACTGAGAATGGAGCACCATTTGTGGATGAGATAAACTTGGTCGATGTCGGCTTTAACAGCGGATGGAAAGTCGTTCAAGGAATGGTGCCGCCAAACTACAACTTGACAGGCCTTGTGATGTTCAATGGTGAGGGTCACTACAGCAATCCAGAGTTTACATGGACAGAGCCAGTTGATCCTACCGCACTTGAATTTCTCACTTCAAGTGCACTTGGAGAAGAGTATGAGAATGATATGTTTGTAGGTGACGTTAGTAATGGTACAATCTACCGCTTTGAGATGAATGAAAACAGGTCTGCTCTTGTTCTTGAAGGCGCTCTGGATGACACAGTAGCAAATACTCCAAAAGAGGCAGAGGAGGCCATCTTCGGTAGGGGTTTTGAGGGTATAGCGGACATCAAGACGGGCCCTGATGGCTATCTGTACATTCTATCAGTTGCAGACGGCGCACTATTCCGAGTCGTTCCTACTGCCGATAGTCAGTCGCAAGTGGCAGGAGTAGCAGAAGGTGCGGCGGATCTAACTGTCAGAGCGGCAGATCTTGCAGGTGATACAATAACAGGAGCGTATATCGTCATTGAATCAACCAACGGAACCACCCTAATGGAAGGACACGCTCCACTGACATTTACTGGAACTGTTGGGTCCACATACACTGTTACGGTACCTGTTCTAGGGAACATGAAATTTAGCCGATGGGATAACGGAGTTACAGATAGAACAAGACCCATAACTCTTAGTCAAGACGATAATATCGTTACAGCATACCTGGATGTTGATTCAGCGATTCGTAATTCTACGATAGATTCGCGGACCATCATCATACAAAGGTTCGCCGATATTGTAGACCAAGACAATTGCTTTGATACTCAGGATGCACAGAGACTGAATATGGTGATTGGCAATATACTCCAGAATATCTTTAGCGAAAGCGAGGGAGGCAATAGCCAACTACAACAGGAGATAAACAGGCTTGTTCAAGACTGTCCAGTCGTTAACACTAGCGCCAGTGAAGTGAGCCAAGGTAATGCCAGTGCGAACGCGGAACCAAGTGAACCAACTGGCGATGAGGGCGATGAGGAACCAACTGGCGATGAGGGCGATGAGGAACCAACTGGCGATGAGGGCGATGAGGAACCAACTGGCGATGAGGAAGAAGAATAGGAAGATGTTTGTAACCAGTAGCTAATTCTCTTTCAACTTTTTCTGTATCATCTCTAGTGCAATCTTTGGATCTGCATGGCCTTTTGTGATCTTCATAACCTTACCAAGTAAAAAATTTGCAACATTGGTGTTGCGCCTTGCATCCTGAACTGCTGCTTGCTCCATTTCGAAGACTGACTGAACTGCCTGGGTGAGCACACTCACATCATCAATTAGGGCGGCATGCATCTTTTTCGCCAATTCAGAAGGCATCTCGCCTGTCCTTACTATTTGACCAAGGATCTGCTTGGCCGTCGCCCTGTTTATCACATCTTGATCGACCAGTCTTGCGAGATCGGCGATATGCTCTGGTCCCACTTTGAGGCCTGCAAATAGAGAATGTTTTTTTTCTCCCCCCTCTTCTCCTTTTTTCTGTCGTTCATCCATAAAGCTCATAAGATCAGTTACTATCCAGTTGGCTATCTCCTTTGGTGATAAGTATATCATAAGAGCAGATTCGAAAAAGTCAGCAAGCTCCTTATTCCCTATTAGCACTTGTGCAATATGGGCTGACACACCATAGTTTGACATGAAACGATCCTTGCGTGTGTCTGGAAGTTCGGGCATTGATTGCTGGATAAACGAAACAAACTCCCTTCCAAGCAGCACCATCGGGATATCAGGTTCTGGGAAATAACGGTAATCTTGCTCCTCTTCTTTTGTCCTTGACTCTTTTGTTACTTTTCTTGCATCGTCCCAGTGGCGAGTCTCTGACCTTACTTGAATCTCTCGGGATGCCATTGTCCTCTGTCTTGTGATTTCATAACGCAATGCCTTTTCTACATCAGCAAACGAGCTGATGTTCTTTATCTCAACCTTATTGCCGCCGTCAATTGAGACATTGGCGTCGCAGCGGACGGATCCTTCAAGCTTTGTGTCACATACACCAAGGTGCTCTATTATAGAAGTTATCTTGTCAAGGAACATACGCACATCCTTTGGATCAGTGAAGTCCGGTTCTGTGACTATCTCAACAAGTGGGACACCAGCTCTATTGTAGTCGATCAAGACATAAACACTGGTATCCATACTACCGGTTGAATAAACAAGCCTGCCGGGGTCTTCTTCTAGTTGTATGCGTCTTATCCTTGCATCCTTGCCATTACCATACTTTAGCTTGCCATCTATGCCGATGCTCGTTATGTCATAAGTGTTATACTGTGTCAGCTGGAAATTTTTGGGCAAATCGGGGTAAAAGTAGTTCTTACGATAGAATGCAATTTCATCGGGGAACCTGCAACCAAGAGCAAGACTGATCATCGCAGCAAACTCAACAGTTTTTTGATTCAAAAGTGGTAATGTTCCGGGCAGCCCAGCACATATAGGGCAAATATTTGCGTTTGGAGCTGTTCCTCGGTAGTCAGAATTGCATCTGCAGAATAGCTTGCTTTTGGCACCTGTGAGCTGACAATGGATCTCAAGCCCTATCTTAGTATCATTACCAGCAGTCATCACAGCTCAGGGCTCCTTTGGACATTTGCAGCCTGTTCGAATGAATATGCCGCATCAAGCAAAGTTTGTTCGTCAAATTCGTCTGCCATTATCTGTAAACCTACAGGCAAACCGTCAGCAAATCCAGCAGGAACAGATATTGCAGGCACGCCAGTCAGGTTTGCTACAACTGTGTCAATATCGACAAGATACATCTTGAGCGGATCATCTATCCGTTCACCTATTTTGAATGGAAGTATAGGCATGGTAGGCCCTATCAAGACATCATACTTTTTAAAAAGAGTCGCCATCTCATGCTTTAGAAGTGAGCGGGCCTGATGTGCCTTCATATAATACTTGCCATAATAGCCAGAAGAAAGCACATACGATCCAACAATTATCCTCCTCTTTGCCTCCTCACCGAAGTTGCCACGTGCCCTAGCAAAATAGCTGTTCCATTCGTAGCCTTCAGGGTTCATATCAAATCCATAGCGGATGTTATCATAACGTGCAAGATTGCTACTTGCTTCTGCGGTTGCGATTGTATAGTAGGAGGCAAGAGCATACTGCACAGATGGAAGGGATACTTCTTCACAATTGCAGCCCTGCTTCGCTAATGAGTCTGCAGCTTGGTAGATTATCTTGGACACTGCAGAGTCTGCACCTTCAGTGAACTCCATGACAAGACCAACACGTAACCTCTTCCCTTCTTGTAGCGAATATGCAGGTTTGTTGCCGTTGGTCGTAGTGTGATCGTTTTCATCAGACCCCGCAATCACATTTAGAATTGAAACTACATCTGATACGGTCCTGCCAACAGGTCCTATTTGCTCTAGACTGTTTGCATATGATACAAGCCCAAATCTGCTCACAAGACCATATGTAGGCTTAAGCCCAACTACGGAGCAAAAACTGGCTGGACATCTAACGGACCCTCCTGTGTCTGAACCAAGCGATGCAGGGCATTCAAGGGCAGCTACACTTGCTGCGCTTCCGCCTGACGAGCCACCAGGGACCCTGTTGATATCCCAAGGGTTTCTAGTGGGGCCATGTCGGCTAAACTCTGTTGTAGAGCCCATTGCAAACTCATCTAGATTTGCTTTGCCGATTATGATTGCACCAGCAGTCATCAGCCGCTTGATCACTGTTGCATCATATGCAGGAACATAACTTTCAAGCATCTTTGAGGCACAGGTAGTTTTCATCCCTTTTGTACAAATATTGTCCTTGATGCTGAATGCGACTCCTGCAAGTGGGCCACTTTGCTCGCCATCTCTGATCTTTCTGTCTAGCCTGCGCGCTCTATCAAATCCCTCTTCCTGGTTTAGGGTGACAAAAGCGTTTACTTTAGACTCTACTTTTTCAATTCTTTCAAAGAGAGTAGAGATATATTCCTCAACAGAAAATTCCCCGTTTTTGATGCCTTGGACGACCTGCCCGGCATGAAGAGCATAAAGCGGCGACAATTCAGACCATCCTTGGACCCTTCACAAAGCCGTCCTTCCTGTATCCTGTCCCAAGTACATCATCTCCGAAACTCTCAGGAACATCTTGCCGAAGTTCTGAAAACTTCTTTTTCATCGTTATCGGTTTGACCTGTTCAAGTGGCATGGCGTCCAGCTTGTTCAAATAGTTGATTATCTCTTCTATCTGTGCAGTATAGCGCGCTAGCTCTGCGTCGGACATCTCGAGCCTTGCAAGCCATCCAAGATGCTTTACTTCTTCTCTTGTAACTACCATATCACCATCATGGCGCCAGCCTGTCTATGTCTCTTGGATAAAGTGTAACGTCGCGGATATTTTCGACTTTTGTTAATGCCATCATGAGCCGCTCAAGGCCAAGGCCAAATCCAGCGTGTGGTGGAACCCCGTAATCAAATACTCGCAGATGGTAGTCAAACGCTTCAGGCTTTAGGCCCTGCTTTGCCATGCGTCTCACCAGTTGATCTTTGTGATTTATTCTGGTGCTGCCTGAAGAAACCTCAAGTCCTCCACACATCAAGTCAAATGACTCACATATTCTGCTGTCTTGAGTGCTTGGCTTGATATAAAATGGCTTGGTAGAAGTTGGCCAGTCGATTATGAAGTAAAAGTCGTCGAGGTGCTCATGCTGTATGCTCTTCATAATCTGTGGCGAAATGTCGTCTCCCCACTGTATGCGCTCGCCAGCCTCACGCAGTTTATCAATAATGTCAGAATAACTGTACTTTGGAAACGGCAACTCCATGGATGGTAGCTGAAGCTGTAGATACTCTATATCATTTTGATTTTTTTCTTTTAGCGTATCAATGATCTGTAATATCATCCTCTCGAGCAGAAACATGATATCATTATAATCAACAAATGCACGTTCGACATCAATTGAAATTGCCTCAGACAGATGTCTGTTGGTGCGGGAAGGCTCTGCGCGAAAAATTGGCCCTATCTCAAATACACTTTCAAATGCCATTGTTAACTGTTCTTTGTATAACTGAGGACTCTGTGCAAGAAATGCCTCTCTGTCATAATAGAAGATCGGAAAAAGTGCGGCCCCACCTTCTGTTGCAGTGGCTATCATTTTAGGCGTGTTTACTTCAATGAATTTCTGTGCTGAGAGAAATGCTCTGACAGAATTTAGTACGGTCTGACGTATGCGAAATATCGATCCAAGATAATTGCGCCGCAGGTCAACAGCTCGAAGATCAAGCCGTGTATCAATGCCTACAGTTGAAGTCCTACTTTGAACAAGGAAAGGCGACGCCTTTCTTGCTATTGAAAATACCTTGATCTCAGTTGGAACTATTTCAGCACCGTTTGGAACCTTTTCTTGAGGCCTCAACCTGCCGCGTACTCCAAGAGAGCTATGTTCCTTGACCTCTTTGGCCAATTGGAAAAGCGAATCACTGCATTCACGCTTCTTTACCGTGATCTGAATTTCACCGTACATATCCCTCAATATGATAAACTGGATGTTACCGTGATCTCTTATACTGGCAACCCAGCCCATAATAACGACTTCGCCGTCTATTCCCATAGAGAGAGATATCTCTTTGGAATAGTGGGTCCTTCGCCAATTTTTAAGATCTTCCTCTTGCAGCAATTCGTCCAATTAAACAGGGGTATAATGCAGAGGTTAATTTAACCTTACCAGCATTAGCTTGAATAGGCGATAGTGGTATAAGCGACTAGCAGCAAGGGAATCGTAGGCTAGCATAAAATTTCTCTTGCTATACTGTCGAGCACTCTGTAGACGGCTTGTTTTTTGACAATGCCAGTTACAAAGTGAGGCTTGCCTCCGCCACGGCCATCTATGCCAGCAAATTGCTTAAACATTTTGTTCAGATCGATCCCTTCCATTTTCTCATGGTGGGCAAAAACTACCTTTGCTATCTCGTCAGAGATGTTAGCAAGAAGGATTAGGGTGTTTGGATTGATAATTATTTCACCTGCAAATTCTTGAAGTTGATCGTCTGACAAGTTTTCAAATATCCCTTTGAGGAGCGTTACACTACCATTTATGACCGGTTGCATACCTAACAGCTTTTCTCTGCTAAGCGCTTTTAATTTTCTAAGATTGAGTTCATTTTCAAATTTGAGCTTTTGGGCGGTATTTTCAACTGTGTTAATATTGGCTCTAAGCTCATTGCAGACCCTTAGTAGCTTGGACAACAACGCGACAGCAGTATCCTTGGCTTGGCGGCCAACAACAAAGTCAACTTCGTATTCGTTCCCACTTTTTGACACGCCAGTGACGAGAAAAAAGTCACATTCTTGCAGATTGCTAGCGTGTTCCATAGCGCACGCAGATACATCGTGATTTTCAATCTCTACAACTTTAACCTCAGTAGGGGTCGCCGCGGTTATCCTTTCCTCATTTGCGCGCAAGTTAGGTATCTTGCGCTTTGCCTCTTCAAGAGAGGAAAATATATGGGTAGTCACTCTACGACCTTTTGCAATAAGTGAATTTACTTCTTCTTCTGCCTTAGTTACAGTATCAAGATCAAGCTGAGTAATCTGAATGAAGGCAGTGTTGTTGTAGCCAGCATTTTTATGCTCTACTTTTCTCACCTTCAGGGTCTGGCCGAGCAGTTTCTGTAGCGATCCAATGAATGCGTGCTCTGCGGTGTGGGCTAGTCTGTTATCATTCAGTGAAGCAATAGAAAAATAGACCTAGCTTCAGGTATAAATGCTATTGAGAAGGAATTTTAATCTCCTGCAATAACCAGGAGCTGTTGAGTAAAAAGGTAGATACAGGTAATGTGCTTACGATTGCGACGCTAGGATCTCATTGTTCATTACAGGTTCTCAAGGGTGCAAAGGATGAAGGTTTTAGGACATTGCTTGTATGTGAGAAACGTCGATTAGGGCTATATTCAAGGTTTGGGTTTATAGATGAAATCGTTGAAGTTGATAGTTTTGACGAGATCCTTGATGATGTGTATCGCAAGCGCCTCCGCCAGGCAGGCTCTGTATTGATTCCTCATGGTACTTTGATAGCTCAGATGAAAAGCGATGAAATCGAGAAGATAGACATACCAGTCTTTGGCAATAAGTGGATACTAAGATGGGAGGCTGACAGAGATCTTAAAGAAAAGATGATGAAAGATGCAGGCCTGAAGATTCCTCAGGCGGTCAGGTCGAAAAATGATATCAAGGGCTTATGCATTGTGAAGCTACATGGGGCTGCAGGTGGACGAGGCTATTACCTTGCATGGAACCGCGAGAGCTTTGAAGAAGGTGCAAGACGACTCGTTGATCAAAAGGTAATCAGGGGAGAAAGTGACCTGTACATTCAGGAATTCATAAGAGGTGTACCAGTATATTTGCAGTATTTCTATTCACCAATAACTGAAGAAGTTGAGCTTCTGGGAATAGATAGACGATATGAATCAGATATTGATGGTATCGGCAGGATCCCTGCAAAGCAACAACTTGGTGCAGGCAGCATTGAGCCGTCATACACTGTCATTGGAAACATACCGCTTGTTCTGCGTGAATCATTGCTTGAAGAAGTATACAAGATAGGCGAAAACTTTGTGCGTGCTGCAGAGCGCCTAGTGCCACCAGGGATGCCGGGACCATTTTGCCTTGAAGGAGTATATGACAGCGAGGGCAAGTTCACAACCTTTGAATTTTCTGCAAGGATCGTAGCAGGAACGAACCTCTATCTTGACGGTTCACCCTACTCGGGACTATTATATGACGAGCCCATGAGCATGGGAAGAAGAATAGCACGCGAAGTAAAGGTAGCCAAAAAAAAGGGCGAACTGGATAAGGTAGTAACATGAGCATTAACCGCGTGCATTTTTACATACTCTACCATAATTCTTTTCATGAGAATGAGGAATCTTGCTATTCGGATAATGTTTCAAAGTGACTCAGACAAGAGACTTAACCTTTAGATAATATACAGAGCTACAAATTCGGGCGCATCATCATTATAAAGTCTGAGTCTATAGCATTACTCAGATATGATAGTCAAACGGTATAGAAATAACCATACGATCATTAAAGAATCCTAACTCTCTCCTCACAAAATATCACTGACTACGAACAAGGAGAAGGGATAGTAATACATTTTCTGTAGATTATGCGATTACAACTGCAATAATTCTTATTGCAGAGCCAGTGCAACCGCATCTGCATTAATTATACCACACCAAGTACAGCATCAATGGATACAGAATCGACGGATGAATAAGAAGAAAGAGTTGCAGTAGGAGGACAACATCACTGTATCAGTTAACCAATTCCAATTCTTACTTGCAGCAGTTGAGATTCAAAGAGAAGAGAGTATTATATTTTGCCCCAGAATTCTACAGAAGTATATAGCGTAATATCTGATTTGAGCAACGGTTCAATAACATCTGGTTCAGAGTTGCGTTCATACTGCCCAAAGGAGCCGATTCAAATCAACAGGAACTTGCACCTCCATTCAATTTTTTCGCAACTCAATAATCAGGGGCCAGCTAGATGGTAGAAAAGCCAAAGCAATTAGAAATTTTTGTCTGCTGAACTCCTTTTTGAATTCAAAATTGTAGCTTTGTACTAATAGAGTACGCTCTAAGTGCCATAGTATTTTGACACAGTGAGGGAGCTGGGGAGCTCATTACCTGCCGGGAAAGCATAAAGCATGTAATAAGCCACACTAACGCCCAATAAGATGCATTTCTCATCTTGTGGTTTTATCGTGCAAAGCTTTAAAGCGCATCTATGAGTTGTCAAGTTTTGTGCAAGACATCAAGCTGGTTTATTCTACTGCTGACCGTCCAAAGCTCAACTCGCCACATCTCATATGTGGATTTCCCGGCAGCGGTTATGTTGGCAAGCTCGCAGTTGATCACCTAATCGAAGAGTTGCCTGCAAATCACCTAGTTGACATTTATTCCAGCTCCTTTCCGCCACAGATTATGATAAAGCCTGACGGCACCGCTGACCTACTGAAGAATAGTATTTTTTGGTGGCATGGTGAGGGATCTGACCTGTTGTTGCTAACAGGCGATTCGCAGCCAGCTAACCCGGACTCTGAATATGCCTTAGCAGAAGAAGTACTGGGTTTGGCAGAGCGGTTTGGCACTCAACAGGTGTTCACACTTGCAGCATACATCACGGGCGTCTTTGTAGACAAGCCCAAGATATTTGGTACGGCGACAGACTCAGAAACGGTCAAAATCCTTTCATCAAATAACATATCTGTGATGGATAGTGGAAGCATCACTGGGATGAATGGTCTAGTCATCGGCATAGCAAAGTTGCGCAACATGAAGGGAGTTTGTCTGCTTGGAGAGACATCAGGCTACGTGGTAGATGGCAAGGCATCCAAAGCGGTACTTGAAACCCTTCTCCAAATAGTCAATGTCAGAGTTGATATGGCAAACCTGGACAAACGCGCAAAAGACACTGAAACCCTGATCCAAACAATAGAACAACAAATGCTTGCAGCGAGGGGTGGTAGGCAATTTGAAGGTCAGCAGCCGCCTCAAAAACCTCGTGACACTGGGTATATTAGCTAGACCTTTTTTAAACTACCGAACTTTCCAACATTGATGCTATCTTCGCCCTTGAATGTGTTGATGTAACCATTCTCTATCGAAACTGTGTCGCCGGGCTGGATCTTGTTTATGTCATCACCCCACAATGAAAGCTTGATGCTCCCCGTTTCATCTGAAATTCTTGCGTCAGCCACAGTATTTGTCCCTCCAGCCTTAAGATTGACTGTGCGGGGCTCACCGACGCTTTCTACTTTGCCTGTGACGCTTACGTTGCGCATTCCAGACTTTAGCTCGCCTATATTCATATATTTTCTGCTAAAGCTGCTTCTGATAATAAATGTTTTACATGGTAGCTACAATAAGCGAATGCCCACAATCGGTGCAAACCAACTTTACCCCAGCCTCAGTCTTTTCCCGTACTTCATGAACTGTCTTTGAATGGCACTTTATGCAAAGCCTTGAAACAGTCTCTGGCTTAGGCATAGCATAATGTACTGATACCAAGCAAAATTTAACCTTATTTCAGGTGCCGCAACTATGAAATAAGGTTTTACAGGCAAGACCAGTGAGCGACGGAGGGGTAGCGAAGCCTGGTCAAACGCGCAGGACTCAAGATCAAATGTCCATGGCAACCATTTCTTCTCGCAACATACGCAGAAAGAAAAAGAAGCGAGATGAGTGATCCCGTCCCTTAGGGGTTCGTGGGTTCGAATCCCACCCCCTCCATCTGTTCCTTCTATGCAGATGTCTCAACTATAATACACCATAAATAGTGTGCCAGCACCTAAGAGATAAGATCATGTAGTCTGAAATGTAACAGTTTCGAATTCAAAATTCTCCAAGATCTCTTCATTCAAAATAAATAGGGCGTCTTTTTCTTCGGCCAACTACTCTAAAATTACGAGATGGATATGGTGTTATCATAATAAATGTAATATCCTTTATTTAATAATCTATTACTTCTCTACTGCAGGTAGCAAAACACAAAATTCAAATTATTTTTGGCATGTATAGATGTTCTGTGGCGCGCAAAACTACAGTGCTAATACCAGTGATAATTGCTGCTGTAGCTGTAGGCGCCCTTGGCATAGTATTTGTCCCCCCTGAGATCATAGGCAAGAATACGGGCTTCCCAAAAGGAACAGTCAGAATAGATAATGAGGTTATAACAGTCGAAATTGCAGAGACTGCCGCTGAACAACAAAGGTGGCTTACATTTAGACAAGACAGGCTGCCGTTTGATACTGCTATGTTGATTAAGCACGAAGAGCCTGATCTCTACGAAGTATGGATGCTCAACATCGAGTACAACCTTGACTTGATATGGTTTGACGAAAATGGTAATGTAATATACATAAAAGAGAACGTACCTCCCTGTAGCAATGTAGTTGAAACTGTAAGTTGTACCTACAAAACTACAAGGCCAGCATTATACATTATGGCTGCGACTGCAGGTTTCATAGACATTCACAACATTGCTCTTGGTTCCAAGATGATAACAATCTCTGTTTAGATTAATTAGACGGCTAAACTAATGCGCAGGATGTGTTGAAGTTTGTCCTTGCGGACAGACACGCAAGACCTCTATTAAAAAGAGAAATCTCACAGCTACTTGCCCGGCCTAATGTATTGAGAGTGGCATACCTAGATGAAAGAGGAGATCCGATTGTGCACCCGGTGTGGTATCATTATAGTGGAGGCAAGTTTCTTATTGCAACAGATAGACAAGGCAGGAAGGCAAAAGCCCTTCGAGAAAATCCAGTCACATACTTTCTTGTGGACGAAAGCTCCCGTGAAAAAGGCACGCTTGGATTAAGGGGTAAAGGAACCGCAAGAGTGATCGATGACCCCCTCTATGCCACAAGAGTGACCAGACGCAATGTGAAGAGGTACTTGGGTAAACTGCAAAGTAAAACCGCAACAGCCATACTTGCTAAGGGCCCTGATTCTTGCGTTATTGAAATTACTCCATTATATCTAGCCACTTGGAAATTCTAAGAACGGACCGTCTTTTTGAGATCTTCATAGGCCTGTCGGACTTCGTCAATAGCCGCTTCGTCTTCAAGCGTTGTGATGTCGCCGATCTTACCGCCGCTTGCAATGGATTTTAGCAGTCTCCTCATTATCTTACCACTGCGCGTCTTGGGAAGCTTGCTAACGAAATATATCTCATCTGGCACTGCTATAGGCCCAAGTGTACTTCGAATGTGGCCGACCAATTCTTTACGTAGGTTCTCAGAATTGGAGAAACTCTCCTTTAGCACCAAAAATGCGATTATCGATTCCCCTTTTGTTTCATCAGGCTTGCCCGTCACCGCGGCTTCTGCAATGGCCTTATGGGATACAAATGCACTCTCTAACTCCATCGTGCCAAGCCTATGGCCCGCCACCTTAAGTACGTCATCTGCCCTGCCAAGAAGCCACAGATAGCCCTCCGCGTCAACTAATGCATAGTCTCCAGGATAGTAGAGGCCAGGGAACTTGGTCCAGTAAGTCTGCCGGTATTTTTCATCGTCACCCCATAGACTCAAGAACATCCCTGGCCATGGCCTACGAATAACAATGTAGCCTTTTGTTCCTGGCCTTACGAGGTTGCCGGTTTCATCAACTACTACTGCATCAACGCCAGGCACAGGCAAAGTGGCCGAGCCAGGTTTCATTGGGATAGTTTCGATTCCAGTACACATGCTAAGCATTATCCCTCCAGTCTCTGTTTGCCACCAAGTATCAACTATTGGGCAATTCTCATCGCCAATCTTCTTGAAGTACCACATCCATACTTTGGGGTTAATGGGTTCGCCCACAGTTCCAAGTAGTCGGAGAGAAGACAGATCAAAAGAGTTTGACAGTGAGCCACCATCATCATCGTCGTACTTCATATACATACGTAGTGCAGTCGGTGTAGTATACAATATAGTGGCACCATGCTTTTCCACAATTGCCCAATACCTGTCGGGTTTGGGAAAATCAGGGGCTCCTTCATACATTATTTCAGTTATACCATGCATCAGAGGAGCATAGACAATATAGCTATGGCCAGTAACCCAGCCTATATCTGCAGTACAGAAAAAGATGTCTTGTTTTGTAAAGTCAAACACCCACTTGGCGGTCGTATACAGATGCGTAAGATAGCCTCCGGTTCCATGCATTACGCCCTTGGGCTTGCCAGTCGTCCCAGATGTATAGAGGATATAAAGTGGATGGGTGCTTTCAACTGGCTCCGGCTGGCAATACAACTCGGCACCATCCATCAACTCATGCCACCAAAGATCCTTTGGTCCGATGTTGACCTTATTGCTAGTGCGCTTGAGCACTACCACATGTTCCACAGAGGGCAAAGATAGAATTGACTCATCTACCACTTTTTTTAATTCCACAAGCCGACCTTTTCTTATGCCACCGTCTGCAGTTACTATGACTTTAGATCCTGCATCATTTGCCCTATCAATAAGAGCCTGCGCAGAAAAGCCAGAAAATACAACGGAGTGAATGGCTCCAATTCTGGCACATGCAAGCATTGCAATAGGCAGCTCTGGCACCATAGGCATGTATATTGTGACTCGGTCGCCTTTTCTAACACCAAGACCCTTTAGTACATTGGCAAACTTGTTCACCTGACGATATAATTGAAAATAGGAAAGTGTCCTTGTGTCTCCATTCTCGCTTTCCCAGATTATTGCTGTCTTGTTTTTCGTGTCAGTGTCGATATGTCGGTCAAGACAGTTTACAGATGCATTAAGGCTACCGCCTACAAACCACCTTGCAAAGGGAGGGCTCCAATCAAGGATACGATCCCATTCTTTGAGCCATACCAAATTTCTGGCCTGAGTAGCCCAGAACTTGTCCGGCTCTAGTAGCGCTTCTTTTGAGATTTTCTCAAGGCGCTTGCCGACCCTGATGCTTACCCTCATATTGTCACCGTCGCTATTTTTTTCCTCTAGTCGTGAATGACTCGACAAACATTATCTAGAGTTAAAACTCGTCTTTAAAGTATTTGTTTAGCTATCTTGTTGATTCAAAATATAGAAGCTATCTAGAATTTTGTTATTAAAGAGTTAATCGATATATTAAAAATAGAGAAAAATCACTCCTATAATAGTTTGAAGTATAGAAGCAGAACAGAAATAGTAGCAATGATCCTAGAGGCAGCGAATGGCGGAGCAACCAAGACAAAAATCATGTATAAAGCTTTCCTGAGCTATGCGCAACTAAGAGAATACCTCGCTGTCTTGATCGAAAACGGCCTGCTCGAATATATGGAAGGAACACAGACGTACAAGACAACTGCGAAAGGACTTAACTTTCTAAAGATGCATAGTGAGATTGGGGAGCTTTTACAGACAAGCGTCAGAGAACGCTAAAGCTGCCCATCTAAATTTTTTAAAAAAAGGAAGAACTGACCGGAGATAGTGTGTGTATACCCGGCCCTAGACTTATTTTGTTATTACTTGGTTGAGCCAGTTTGTCTCAGACTGTTCTACTGTGTTAGAAGACACAGGGACATCGCTACCATTATCTTCTTCTTCTTCTTTTGTCTCCGAGTTTGCTGCGCTCACTTGAACAACAGAAACTACTTCTGCGGCCTGACTAGGGGTTTGTTCAGTTGGTTTTTCTTGTTGTTCTTCTTCCCTAGGCGCTGGCGTGGCAACTGTAGAGGTGCTACTGCTAGTTGTAATAGTATTTTCTAGCGTCTGAGTCGTCAACTTTTCTTTTACATTGTTTATTTCAGCCCTTTCGTTGTTTATGTGTTCTATAAGCTCATCCGTCTGAACTTTGACCTGCTGGTATGTCTCTTCCTTCATTTCATTACTTCTGAACTGGAGTTTTGCATCAAACAGGACTGCCTTGATGTTCTTGACTTCTAAGTCTAGTTCTGCTAATCTTGCATTCAGCTTGTCATTGACCTGCTTTCCAGTTTCATCAAGTTCGTGAAGTTTCTTCTCATACTTTATGTACACCAGCTCTGCATCTTCCTTCATAGAGTCATTCTCAGAGAGAATGTCCTGAAGTGCCTTTATTCTCTTAAGCGCGAGAGACTTTTGTCTTAACAACCTCTGTGCGTCAAGCCTCCATCTAGGTATAAAGAAGACAAATTCTCCTTGGATAACCAGCTGCTCGTAAGGCAGCTGCTTTAGACCACCTAAACCACAATCGACTCCGACAGCTTCTATCTCGCCATCGTTTTCCGTTATTATGCCAACGGCTCTCCCAATGTAAGTGCCATATATGTCCTTAACCTGCTTGCCTACAAATCCGAGCTTTTCTTCGCTCATGCGAATAGTTGAGCAAAGATTGTATAATGATAATGGTGTTAAAACAGTTCGATAAAATGGTGGAATTAATCATGCCACGGAGTTCGGGGGGTAAGATTTGGATGCTTAGTAAAATTTTTTTCTGCACCCATTTCTTATTGATCATGTGTATCTATCCTCATGTTTGACAGAAAGGCCTTTTTAGACAGTTTTACTGAAGAGGAAAAGTCGATTCTTAAAATCCATTTCTCTAATGTCGACGGGCAGGTATTTGTGGTAACCACTCCAAGGCAGGTAGATAGGGGTGCTCTAATGTCTCGATATTCTCGCACGGACAAGACGATGCGAAGGGTGTTTCTAGATGAGTTTGCAAGCAATCCAAATAGAGGAGAAGAATTCTACAGACGAATCCTTCTTGAATACGGAGATGACTCAGTAGCGGAGCTAGGTGAGGCTCAAGTTGCTGTCGAAGGGATATCAAACATTGCTGCAAAAAAGATCGAGGATCGCAGAATCGGACTCTCTTATCTGGAGAAATCGACTCGTTATGTAGCTTTTAACCAGAAGGCGGGTGGCTACTATAGATATGCCAGAGAAGACAGCATTATGTCATCATCTCATGCAGATAGATACATTGAGGCTTGTGACCATTCCTTTAACATTTACAGTAAGAGCGTCCAGCCACTGCAGGCCTTCTTGAAGGAAAGAGAACCAATCGAAAGTTTTAGTTTCTTTGATTCAATGGCGCAAAAAGAGGTGCCCTTTAGCAATTTGAGTGTAGAAAAAGACATTGAAGTTGCTAAGCGGATCTACGGTATGTCCATAAAGGCAAAGACGCTAGACATCCTCCGAGGTCTTTTACCCGCATCCGCCTTGACAAACGTCGGCATTACAGGCAATGGCAGGGCGTTTGAATACTTGCTGACTATAATGTACGGATCAAAACTAAAAGAGATCAAATCTATTGCATCCCTGTTATTTAATGAACTAAACTCAGTGATACCTTCCTTTATCAGGCGTGCAAACGACAAGTACGGACAGGCATTACAAGAATATACATCAAAAACTAGAAATACAATTGGCGAGTTTGCTAGGTTTCATTTATCGGGAATCCCAGCTGAGGAAGAGCCGGAACTTGTCAGACTGATAGACTACAAAGATAACTTTGAAGCAGAAGTGAATGTGATATCTGCAATCCTATATGAGCAGGCTTATGGCCAGTCGCTTCACAAGATCAGAGATTATGTTAAATCTATGCCTATTGAAGAGCGCAACAAGTTGATTAGCGCATATACCAAATTCCGCACCAGTCGCCGGCACAGGCCAGGCAGGGCATTTGAAATGGTAGATTATACTTTTGAATTGTTTACTAACTTTGGCATATTTCGAGACCTGCACAGGCACAGAATTCTTACGATCGAGCGGCAATTACTCTCAACACGGCATGGTTACGATCTTCCTCAAGAGATGGTGGATATAGGACTTGACAAGGATTTTAGGGATTGCATGTACCTATCAAAAAATGTCTACAATGAGATAGTCAAGACCATGCCAGAAGAAGCTCAGTACGTCGTCAACTTTGCCTATCGCTATCCCTATTTTCTCAAGATGAATCTGCGGGAAGCATGCCATATGATAGAGTTGCGTACTACCCCACAGGGCCATCCTGACTATCGAATTGCGTGCCAAAAGATATACGACGAGATCAAGCGAGTACATCCCCTGCTTGTTCAAGGAATTAAGTTCGTGGATATGAATAGATATCATCTGGAAAGATTTGATGCAGAGAAAAAAACCGAGATAAAGAGGCAAAAGTCCGCTGGGACAATATCTGGTTTCTAGCCCCGCTATACGGCAATCAACACCGTTATTTACCAACTTTTATATAATGCCATTGACTACCATTAAATGGTAATTAAAATGGTCGACAAAAATATCCCGACAAAAGATGAAAAAGATGTAGATGTATACGACGCAATGAGAGACAATCTTATCAGAACAGTAGATGAATTTGCAAAGGCTCAGCCCCAATATTCTCAATCGATCTCTAACCTTCAGCTGGACTATATCCAGACAACCAAGAACATGATCCAGACTACATTTTCCGCTCAGAAGCAATTAGCAAGCACCTTAAATGTCCCATCAGTGCCTTATGGAGAAATGTTCACTAGGCAATCAAATGAAGTTACAAACAATGCAATCAGGTCAGTGGGCATAAACAACCAGTTGACGATCAACGCTCTGGATGCAGCAAGAGAAAACCTAAAGATCTACAACAGAACAGTCGATACACTGACTGACTTTTCCACCAACATCGCAAAGGCGTGGACAACGTTTTTTGCGCAACAGCAGCAACAATTCACAAGACAGTAAATAAAGAACCTGCATTTTTTCTCTTCTTTTTTTGGGCATAGTTAATAAATGAGTTAGGTAGTCTGATGCCATTTTTAATATGATAATATCTTTAACGGGTCTTGCCAGACAATTACCGAAAGATATGCTCAACTCAATATACTTTAGTTTCCTCGTAAACAAAAGTGGACGGCGGGATTTGAACCCAGGGGGATAAACTTTATACTAGCAATAATAAAACAACTAAATAAGTTAGTGATTTGATATCATAGCCACGAGCAGGCTAGCAGCTTTTTATCAGAAGCACAGAAATGTTCTACAGCTTAATAAGAATATGATAATTTCAGGTGCCGCAGGATTCATTATCAGTGCAATAGCAGCTGAAGTCTATTCTACATATACTGAGGATGACCTGGTTGATTCAATAGCAACGGTTCTTACGGGTTTTGCTGTTTCTAGTGTCGTATTTGCCATTCTTTTTCATAGGGATAACAAATACATGTATATTGACAAATCTACAGGAAAGATAGACTTCAAGATTCTTAAACAGGTTCTCAAGAAGCTGATGGCTGGTTGGTCAGTATTTGAAATAGTTAACAACTCCTCTAGATTCATCATACTATACCAATTCTTCTCAATGGACGTGGACCCTTCCGATGCATCAATGTTATCGTCTCTGGCCGCATCAGGCCTATCATATCTATCTATAAATTTAATGTTAAGACGCTCGGGGCTTTTTCAGACAGGGAATAATAAAACTGATTTCTATTTGAAGAAATAAGCATTGAGATTTAAGCAAAGAATGGCTGTAACATCTACTATTTACCCGCTAAAAACGTTTTAAATGAGTTAGGTAGTCTGATGCCATTTTTAATATGATAATATCTTTAACTGCTCTTATATGACAACTTCCAAAAATAAACTCAATTCAATACAGTAGCTATCCATAGTAATAAAAGTGGACAGGGTAGGAGGATTTGAACCCACGACCTCAGCAATGCCTGATTGTATTTTTTCGGTTGTGGACTTGAAAACGCCAAAATGATAGCAGAAACAGCAAGCAAACAAATAACAGGTCACTAAACATGTGATGCTGCAATTATGGTAAAAATTGTTGAGACAGACGAAAAAGCTACGCTTAGCACACAGTTGGAAGAGGACAGCGGTGGTGGTGCAGTAATTCTATTAAACAAGTTTACGGTCCAGCCCGAGGATGTCGAACAATTCCTAAACGTATTTCAAGCCACAACCAAAGTGATGAAGCAGCAGCCTGGATTCATCTCTGCTCAGCTACATCGAGGTATTGCAGGCAGTTCTATTTTCTTTAACTACGCAGTCTTTGAGTCTGTAGAACACTTTAAGCGTGCTTTTAATACTCCTGAGTTTCGTTCCAGTATGGCCAAGCTTCCACCCAACACAGTGATGTCTCCTCACCTATTCAAGAAAGTTGCAGTGCCAGATATCTGTGTTGACTGACAACCTCTTGTGACCCATGACCTCAGCAAACCGTTCTCAATGGACGGTAGCTACTGCGTAGTTAGACCTGATATCTCATTCAAATGTTCTAAGTTGTAACTCCTCAATCGCAGTAAATGAACGCCAAATTTGATTCTAATTTAAGACGTATAAGGTCTGATAACCTGGTTGGAGATGACCAAAATCTCATTAGTTGTCATCCCCAGATAGCTTCACGGAACCTTCATGTCTCGTCTAATACAAAATTTTTATAGACTCTTTAACATAACCAACAAAATGGACGCGAAGAAAACAATCACAGTTCAAGCAGCCATCAATGCTCCAGTAGAGCAAGTTTGGAAACTCTACACAGAACCAGAGCATGTCATGAAATGGAACAATGCTTCGAATGATTGGCTTACTCCAAGGGCTGAAAATGATTTGAAGGTTGGAGGAAAATTCCTATACATAATGGAAGCAAAAGATGGTAGTTCTGGATTTGACTTTGATGGAACTTATGTGCAAGTAAAAACAAACGAATTGATTGTATATTCTATTTCAGACGGAAGAAAAGTAGAAGTTATATTCATCAAAGACGATAATGCAAGAACCAAAATAGCTACAACCTTTGAAGCAGAAAATTCTAATCCTATTGAAATGCAACGTGACGGTTGGCAAGCCATTTTGAACAATTTTAAAAAATATGTTGAAACAAGAAATTGAAAATGAGAAAAGGGTTAGTTGCGAATTCGAATACATTTCAGTGCATCGCAATCATAGGTATATGAAGTAAGAAACAAGAGTATGAAATATGATAATACCCCACTCCTCTAAAAGGCTAGACATGCTTTAACCAACCAACTGTAGCTTGAAGCTATGGTGGATGTAGTGGATCTAGCGACACATACGAAGATATTCTTGAAGAAGATAGCAAGGAAGAACCAATGCTAGCGGAACAGGAGGCAATAAGCAACTAAGAGTAATCCATTTTCACTATTATTACTAGCAATGGCCTTTGAGGTTATAACATTTGCACTGCAATAGTTAATAAATGAGTTAAAATTTATAATATCTTGTGTCTACCACGGTAACTGAGTATGTATGCCAAGACTGTGGAACTCTTTTACGTCATACCAATCCAACGACCCTTGAAAGCATGAGGGATGTTCACAATCAATTATGTATTGTTAAAAGGCAAAAGACAATGGCTGCACAAGTAGCTGCACCCAAACCTGCAGCTCCCTCCGCTGCTCCAGCCAAAACAACAGCGCCTGCTGCGGCTATTCCAGCAGCTGCTACGGCCTCAGCGCCTGCTGCACCAGCAGGTGGTGGTGGTGGAGGTGCTGCAGGCCCAACCACGATTTCACTCACAGGCACAGGAACGAGCTATAGCAAAGCAGAAGGTCCAATTGATGCCAAATTCAAAGAAAAAAGACAAGTGGCTGGTACCTATCAAGGAATTAAAGTATGG
>DATFCN010000080.1:0-13703 GCA_035253045.1 Nitrososphaera sp. | reverse complement strand
TTGAGATGTCTTGAAGAATGCTTTTCAAAGAAATAGTAGCAATATAAGAGCTAGCACAACAGGATTTAATTCATTTATCTCAACAAACAAAATCAAAAGGAAATATCAAAACAAATGTCTCAGCCCAGCTCGTCAGATATTTATGCTCCGTTCTAAATAAACTCTGTTCTTTTTATTCAGACTTTAGAAGCACATGCATACATGAACAAATTTTACTTTAATGCTAGAATTTTCTCCCCCGTGATTCTTTTGGTCTTCCATTTTACTGGAAATATATTATCAAATAAGCCGAAATACTTATCTATCGTAGCACCTCTAGACCAGTCTCGGGTCTTGTTAGGTACCGCAGGGTGAATAGTCAATGAAATATCCGATTCGTAATCTTGTGTATGAGAAGATTAGCCAAGCCGGCACCACTACTGATACTGACCTTATCAATTCGCTACAAAAGGAAGGTCTTACGCTTGGGGAATCTGATTTCAACAAGACTCTCTTGGACCTCGAAATATACGGCCTTGTAAGAGTTTCATGGATAACAAAAGATAAGCGAAGAATCGAGCTGGTTGCCGAATCCAAAAATCCCTCCTAATTGATAGCTAGAAAAATAAAAAAAAAGAAATGGGCTGCGTTATAGGATAATAAAACAATGCATCAAGTGCTAGCGCAACAAATATCACGACAAGATAAGGAGCAGTGACCTTGTATGCCTTCCATGCGTACTCTGGAGTCGGATTCTTTGTTAGCTTGTAATGGTAAACTAGCATTAGCGAACCCGAAATTGCAGCAATTGAAGTGTATAGCAATCCAGGTCCGAAAAATGTCAGAGCGACCGAAAAAGGCAGCAGAATCGCAGTGTTGATCAGAATATAGCTTGCTGTTCTCTGATTTCCAATCAATACCGGTAGCATCGGAACATGCACACTCGCATATTCTTCTCTAGCTCTTATTGCAAGGCACCAAAAGTGAGGAGGAGTCCACATGAAAACTAACCATCCAACTAAAAATCCCAATAGATCAATCGACCCAGTGGCCGTGGCCCAACCTGCCATAGAAGCAGCACTTCCTGCAAAACCTCCAATAACTATATTAGAGGGGTTAGTGCGCTTGAGCCAAGCCGTATAAATAATGACATAAAAAAAGATCCCTGTAGCAATCATTACCGTGGCGACTAGGTTAAGGGTAAAGAATGCAAGAACAACTGAAATTATGCACAGCGCAAATCCATAGGCAAATACACTTTTTGAGGAAAGCCTCCCGGCCGGTATTGGCCGCTTCGCAGTTCGTTCCATTATTTTGTCAATGTCTCTGTCATAATAGTGATTAAGAGCACTTGCTCCCATTGATGCTAAAGCTCCTGACAGCGCTAGGAAGGTTATCTGCCAAGCACTAACATCCCAACCCTCAGACGGTGTAGAATCAAACCTGCTTGCTGCTAAAAGCGACGCTATAGCCGTTACTAAAAGGACTACCACTATTCTTGGTTTTGAAACCTCTATGTAATCACGCAGTGTCACAGGCTTTGACTCGATCGGAGTTCTCTCCTTGCTTGCATTTAATTTATTCGTTCTATAAGATCTTAACGTATAAAATGTTTCAAGTTGGCCATTTGTAGTTTGAAGAATCTTAACATCTTTCGCTTTAACAACGCGTGTTCAGCATCTGATAGGCCGCATACACATTTGTTGCTCTTTTTGTCTATGGCATGAGATTCCGCAAGCAGGTACATCTTGGCTATTCTGTTCCGAGCCTGTTGGAAATCATAATGTTGGCTGAGTTGAGGAATTTCCTCAAGCATGTCAAGCAAAGTCAGTGTATTAAGCCAAGCGTCCCAGACCGTATCGTTCTCGCTTATATCCAAAAAATCTGACAAGGGCATAATTTATTTGTCTGCTGGATGCATTCTTAAAAACAGATATCAATGATTCTAGATTAGCAGTTAGTTAGTTTTGATGCACTTTGCAGGCTGTTGCAAAAACACATTTCTTGATGTATTTTCATCCCATTCCCTTTTCGTTTTGTCGACCTTATTATTTTTGGTGTGTCCAGTATCGTACCTTTGCATTACATGATTGAGAACAACTCTTTCGTTAGTCTCCTCACCCTGGGAAGATCTCATTTCTGAATCGCTCGAAGCGGGCATTCTGCCCTAATGCATCCTAACGAAAGAGGAAACCTTCGCCAAAGGTTCAGTGGGTCTTGTAGTGGTTGAGGAAACGATTAAGTATACCAAATTGATCCCATTAACCGTACAACAACATGACTGACTGGGACCTTATGACACCCGGTATTGGTCTTACTTCGATAGGGATCGTCGGTGTCGGGATTTCGCTTTCTGGCATTGCCAAGACATTCATTGATGGGATGCATGCAGTTACACTTTTGACTATGTTCATTGGTATGATCTTTCTTGCGTCAGGACTGTTAAAGGATGGCTTCCCCACCTCCGGGAGAGCAAAATCTGCCACGTTTATTACGCTTGGCTTCTTAGTCACCTTTGGTTTTGCTGCGGCGGTGACAGTAAGCACACAGGTTCCAAGCATTTTTGCATACATCGGTCTGATGTTAATAATCTCAATTCCTGCTACAGTGCTCGCGGTTGCATCATATCGGGGTGCCCAGTATCTCAAACCCATGGCTGTCATATTTGTCGGAGCGGCCATTGTAGGGGGATCAACGTTTTATGCCTTCGGACTTGTAACGCCGAAGACAGCCATTCCAGAAGACGAACAAGAAGAAGCAGGACAAACGCCCGCTGGTGAGGAACCAGCAGCAGAACCCCCTGCCAATACTATCGCTGCCAGAATACTCCCAGGGGCTTCTGCTGAGGGCAACCCGGACTATGAACCGGATCCCATAACAATCCAGCAGGGTGATGGAGTACAATGGACAAATGAAGACAATGCACCCCACACTGTAACTAGCAGACAAGAAGGCGTATTTGATTCTAGCCTAATCAACCCGGCTGATTCGTGGCTGCTCAACTCCGCAGATATTACTCCTGCAGAGTATGAATACTACTGTACACTTCATCCATTTATGGCTGCAAAGTTGGTAGTATCAAACGGGGCAGCATCTACAAGTCAGAACTCGACAAATAATACCACCCCAAGTCAAGAAGGAGAACCAGGTAACCAGTCAGAGACCACCACCGCCTCCAATGGTACTGGAGCTTGAGATTGTTGTAGTAGTAGATGATTTCTTTGTCGCTCTTGACGTGGGTCTAAATGGTCTGTTGTTCTTCTTCTTATGGCCCGCAAACCTAACTACAGCGATTATTATAAAAGGAGGAGGATGGTACTGGGGAATATGATTTGCACTCATACTTTAACATTGGAAACATTACAAAACGATAGGCCTTCCCTCGCTGGGTCGTTTGAAGCGGGACTATTGGGTCCTGGAGATAGCTTTCGACTTCTTTTCGGCAAGTCTGGTGACTATTCCTCTTATTGCACGATACATGCACTGATGATCAGCAGGATGACTGCAACTTGAATGAGATCTATCTCACTAACTCGCCGGCAGGTTCAAGAGCTCACAACAATAGCTATCGACGCACTTCCAAACGAGTGCTGTGCGTTTCTTCTGGGCAATAATGATTCGGCTGAAAAGGTAGCCGCTATTCATCCAGTGCAGAATATTGACCAGTCGCCAGTTTCCTTTAGTATGGACCCTGCACAAGTCCTAGACATCTACAACCATGCTGATAACAAGGGGATGCAAGTCACCGCAATTTTCCATTCTCATCCTGCAAAGCCGTCGCCGTCTAGTACCGACATAAGATTTATGCAGATAAACCCTATAGTATGGCTTATCTATTCAACTACCGAATATCAGCTTAAGGCCTTTGTGTATGATGATGATGCCGAGATGGTTAAGGAAATTGCTATACTGTTCGTAGATGCTAAGGAGTAAGCCTTTCTGTGTCCCTCGGATACAGAACTACCTCTCGTACATTCTGTTCTCCAGTGAGAACCATCATCAAGCGATCATATCCGAGCCCCCAGCCAGAATGTGGAGGCATACCCCAATCGAAAGCTTTTAGATGGTCTTGAAACGCAACCGGATTCAGCCCTTGCTCTATAAGTCGCCTACGTAGTATTACAGGATCGTGCAAACGCCGGCCCCCTGATGCAAGCTCTAAGTAGTTGTATTGTAGGTCAAAGGACTTTGAAATTCTGGTGTCTTCTTCCTTTTCGTGTATGTAAAAAGGCTTAAGTTTGAGGGGCCAATCCATAATGAAGTAAAAGCCATGATGCAAATTTCCAAGTCTTCTAAGTGCGGAATCTGACAGATCATCTCCAAACTCTAGCTTCTCGCCCTCTTTAGCAAGTTCGTCTAGACATTGCTCATAAGTTAGCCTTTCTACCTTTGTAACGAAGACTTCCTTTGCACCTGCGTGCCTAAGCTCTGCGTTGTGCTTTTCGTTGAATTCCATAGCCACTTTTCTTATGAGATTTTCTAGGATATCCATTACGTCTTCATAGTCAAGAAATGAAGCCTCAATGTCTACGCTCGTAAATTCTGATAGGTGCCGGACCGTGTGCGAATTTTCTGCACGAAAGTAGGGTCCAATTTCAAAAACCCTGTCAAGTCCAAGCATCAATTGTTCCTTATATAATTGCGGGCTTTGAGCAAGGTATGCCTTTGTCCTGCCAAAGTAATCAAACCCAAACAGGTTTGCTCCACCCTCGCTTGCGCTGCCAATTATTTTAGGAGTATTAACTTCAATAAAACTCTGTGAGCTAAGCAGGTCTCTTATGACCTTAAGTCCTGCAGAGCGCAGCTGGAAAATAGCCGCTACTCTTGGATTCCTCAAATCAAGTGCACGAGCATCAAGGCGCTTATCGATGGCTGATTCGACTCGCCCGGTAGGGTCTATGGGCAGAGATTGGACGGCTTCTGTAATAACAGCAAATTGGCTCACCTTTAGTTCAACATCAAAGTCTCGAGCCTTGCTTCCTTGTACTATGCCTTTCACTGTCACTACGCTTTGTCTAGGAGCCTGCATGGCAGATTGGAGATTGTCTCCTGTTACAACGACTTGACATATCCCAGTGGCATCTCGGATTGTTACGAAAGCAAGCTTACCGATGTCGCGGATGTCCTCTATCCACCCTCCTATGGTCACGAGCTGCCCAACCAAAGTACTATTAAGTTCATGTACGTTATGGGTTCTTTTGATATCGGTCAGCGTCAATTCTTTCTTAATTCCTCTTTTGATTGTCCTTGAACTCTACCAGCAGCTCGATGTTCCTGACAGCCTTTGCGATCTTTTGAACCTTATCTAAATTGACTTGAGCTTTTTTGTCATTGTCGGCAACAATGACCTTTGTAAGTTTGTTGGACTCAGGGAGCCAGAAAAAGTTGACTGATAATACTTTATTGGGGTGGAAGAGATTTTCAATGAAACGCCTATCAGAGGCTTCGGTTTCAACAAACCAAACCTTCTGTCCCATTTGTTTTTCGATCTTGGTAGCAATCTCATCGTTGCCCCGAAGCACGCTTAGATCGTGGCCACGGAGTACGAGTACATAGTCGCCATTTACTCTTGTTCCACGGACAAGTGTAAACTTGTTGATTTCTTGATTGCGATCTGCTAAACCAATAAGCTTGATTGAGGCATCAATATCATCTTGTGTGATGTTTCCCGCCTTGAGTTTTGCTTCGCATGTTCTGCAAAGTACGCCAGATTTCGCATCAAAGGAGCAGATCGGAGTTTTCAATGATTATAAACTTGATATCATGTATGTTCTGGGTTATATAACCCATATGCAGTCTCACGCAGTGCTATAGTCACAGGAATTTGGACATATTACGATAGAACAACCGCAGTGGGGTCGGAGCTAAAGACTAAGATAGTGCACGGTCGGAAGAGAATATAAGTATTCGAGCGCGCCTACTAAATTGAATATAGTGGAGATTAAGGGCCAGGGCCAGAACCTAAAAAGGTTATAATAATTAATGCGCTAGAGCATGTAATAATTGCTCTACGCTTGTATACTGATGAGAGGCATCAACAAGGCCCCATGCTGGATATATTTATGCACACACAAGAATATATCAACGGATAATATTATGAGATCCAAATGCAAAACATTATTTTTGTTACATTCTCCGCGCTCTAACATTCACTATTTTGTCAAGCGCATTTCCGATAAGCACAAATGCAAGGCCAGTTATCGCTATCATCAAACCTGGCGGTCCTATCCACCACCACAGGCCTCTTGACATTGCCCCCGCAGAATGTGCGTCATGTAGGATCTGTCCCCACGTAGGGATTGATGGATCCCCAAGGCCTAAGAAAGAAAGAGCTGCCTCGCCTAGAATTGCGCTCGGAACGGCAATAGCGATGCTAGCAAAAGTCAGCGGGAGTAGCTGTGGGATTATGTGTTTGAAGATTATTTTAGCGTCGGATTGACCCATCAACCTTGCTGCCTCTACATACTGAAGATTCTTTATCTGGAGCGCAAGACTTCTACTTATCTTTGCCATTCCCACCCAGCCAAATATTACCAGAAAGCCAGTTATCAAAAATATGCTACGTCCTATAGTGACCGACAAAATAATTAGGAGAGGAAGAGTAGGAAGAGAATAAAATACATCATTTATACGCATAAGACCTTCATCAGTGCGGTTCCCCTTATAGCCGGCGACAATACCATATAGCAGACCGATAAACACCGCTGCCCCTGATACTGTGAGGCCGATGAAGAGCGCAACAGGGGCAGCCCATATTAAACCGATAGCTAGATCGCGGCGCAAGTCGTCTGTTCCCATGATACCGTAGACTTTTCCACCAACTATGATTCCGGAATTCGATATAGCGTCATTGGCATCAAACATGTAGAAAGTACTGCGGATAATGTACGTGCCCTTCAGGACTTTGTTTTCATCTGTATCAGAAAAAATCATAACTTGGGGTCTGCTAGCGTCTACAGGGTAGTCAAATAGATTACGATACCCAGCTACACTATCTGAAATAAGTCTGTCAGTAGAGAAAATCCTTGATGAGAATTCGTTGGTCTCACTCTGCGAGGGAGGAAGAGAGGCAAAGTAGATCTGGAATTCGATATCATCCGGCCTCAAGACATCTATCTGAATTGCTGGTTGAGTGCTTCCATACTTGGCAGCGTATTTAATCATGAAGTCGCTTGGATAGCCATCGTAACTGAAATCAATCCGATAAGAATAACTCTCAATCCTTACACCATCTTCCACTACAGAAGATCTATTAGCGTCCTCTGTGGTCATAATCATATGTTCAGGCACTTTCCATCCGAGCAGGTTTACCCATGTAGGCAGAGCGTCCTTGGGTTGATCTATCCAAAAATTAGGGTTATTCCACTGTGTGAACGATTCGAGCGGAATAGCTGCAGCGGCATACACCGTTATCAAGAAAAGTCCAGATAGTATCCCGAGACCTGCAAGGCCACTCTTTGAGCGTTTGAATTTGTTAAAAATCTCTGAGCTAGAAACAGCTGGCGTTATATCTGTCAGCTGACCTTCACCCTCGGATCAAAGAATGCATATAGTGTATCGGCGAGAAAAACAGTCAAGATGAAAATGAGGGTGGATATGTAGGTCAACCCAATTATGACTGGAATATCCAAGAAGCCTATTGCCTGATAATACAAGCTTCCCATGCCAGGCCAGCCAAAAACTGCTTCTACGGTGATGGCGCCACTAAAGGAACTAGCAAGGCTTAAGGCTACAACAGTGATGATCGGTGGTGCAGCATTTTTCAAAGCATGTGAATACAATATCCTGTTCTGAGATATCCCCGCTGTCCTCTTGGCAATAATATAATCTTCCCCTAATATTCCAACTACGAAATAACGAACAATGTAAGCCCACGAACCAAAACCAACAAGCACTAATGTCATCAGAGGCAGAAGCATATGATAAAAAAGATCCAAAGGATAAGACGGATCGGATGGCGAAGTGAGAGGTGTAGCTCTCGCAGGAAATACATGATAGGTAAAAGCAAATGCAAAGATCAGAAGCATACCGACCCACCAAGTTGGAAAGCTGCTACTGAATACTGCGAAAGCGGAGTTGATCTTGTCCCATATTGAGCCGGCTCGATTTGCCACAAAGGCACCAAGGTAGAGGCCGATGACAGTGACGATGAGAGTTGAAGTAGTAAAGAGCAAAATTGTCTTTGGCATCTTTTCCAAGATTATGTCGCGCACATTTGCGGAGCCACTCTCGCTTGTAAGGAACTTGGACTTCCCAAGATCGAGTGCCACTACCTTCAATATCGTATTGGTAAACCGCTTAGGAGAGTACCACGGCTCGTCAAGACCTATTGACTTTATTTGGAGGTCGATCCTTTGGTCTATAAATTTCTGCCGCTCCACAGCAGACTCGAACTTAGTATCGCTATAGTTTGTTTCTTCTATAACCGCTGATTTAGTTGCATCAAGCAGAATCCTATCCATTGTAGGACCAAGTAGTGCCATTGTTAAGATCAGAGTAGAAAATAGTACTATGACAGTATTTAACGAGCGTCTAACGAGAAAGCGGCCAAAGTCTCCCATTATGCTCAACCAGCGCCCTTCGTGTTGTATTTTCTACCAACTTATCTTGCTGATATATATGTATACGTCAAATACTCAACGTAGGCATCTTGCGACTGGTAAAATGCTTCAATAACAACAGCTATCAGAATCTGTTTCAGTGGCCTGCGCAAATGCAAGTCAGAAGGTTCCATAGGATACTGGCAGATGTAGACAGACGAATGCACCAGAGATTTCTAGACGCTTACCCATCGTACATCCGACCGGATGAGAGATATTAATATCCTGCTCTGTGCAGGCTGCAGTAACCCCACAATAGACAGCTCGTGCAGCTTTACCGCTATCTTTAATCCTTGATGCTCTGTGCCGCTCTAAGCCTATAGTTGGACCCTCACGTACACACAGGCTCTGTTAACAGTACCTGCTAATGATAATATAGAGGGTATCGTCATCTTGATAAACAGTATGGCAGTCTTAGTTCTAAGTCTATAAAAGTACACATAAAGGGACGGTTTAACGTGTCAAAAAAATGATTCCAGAAGTGAATCACAACCTGTTTTACCCCTTTCCTGCATCATTATTGAGTTTTTGAAGTACTCAGACATATTGATTTGCTCTAAGCAATAACTAAGACTTACATAGGATGCTCAAAGGACCAAAAGTTTTCTATTGATCAACTTAAGACACTCGCTACTCTTTGCCCACAGACAATAAAACACCGCTGAAAACGACTGGAATATAGGGCATTCAGGAAGATAACAAAGACGTTTGCACTCTACTCCTCTTCGCATCATATTTAGTAGCAGAGAAACTGAGAAGCAGTGTCATAAGATAGGTGTATAATAGGCAGTTTCAGCAGTTTACAGACTGTCGCCAAATTAGCTGTTGTTATTTGTACTCTGACCGTTGCCGATTACGCCGGGGGCGGCAAGAATTGTGTTGGATGATATGTCTGGACGAAGGGCCTCCTTGCTGGTTGCAAATATATCGACTTCGTTTGGCCCAGGGGAAAGCTTTGTTGTCATATCTGGTGTCAGACCAATAGTGAATTGTCCCGTGGCTTCAGGTTGACCCTCGCCTCTTAATACAACCATTCCGTCCTTGCTTGAAACAAAATAGTTCAGTGTGACATTGCTGCTTGGCTGACCTGCGACCTCTACATTTACCTTGATGGATGTCGGCTGACCCATTGTTACTATTCTTGGCACATCAACGGAGCTGATGGTAGCAAGGGCAGGTGTCTCATATTGAGACCAATGTCCCACTTCGAACGGGTATGAGAAGTCTCGGAATGCATTGATAGTTATTGTTCCTCCAGCGGGATTGAAGCTATCGAGATAGAACGGACCATTGCTAATTATTGCGTGACCATGTTTTTCAATCCAGCTGATGCTGGCGTCATAACGCGTGATGGCATCTTCGAGGGTTGTTATATTTTCCAGCGCAGGTGGTATAAATTGTTCACTCTTCATTTTTTGAAGTTCTGATTTAATAATGTCCGCATGCTCTCTTACGATGGGGTCGTACCATTCAATCCCCCTAGCTTGCGCTTCGCTTCTAGAATAAGCGAGTCTCCCATCGGTGACAACTCTTTCAGAGGCTGCAAGAATTTCCCAGGGCACACTTGCAAAAGAGGCTCCCGATCCGGCGATCTCCTTCTCGTCATAATGCCAAATATCAATATATGATTCAATCCGATCGGGAGTGGGGTATCTCGATCCTTTCGAAAGCTTGAGGCCTTCGTTTGCCAGCGGCGTATACTCAGGATCTACGGTGCGGTCTCCTGGTCCTGTATTAGTGCCCCATTCATAAGCAAAGTAATCGGCATACATCATGTCAGAAACATCCATTTCGATGCCATGGTGCCACTTCGAATAGAGCGGGGTAAATGCAACCATGCTGCTGGCAGTCGATCCTGTGCCTACATCAATCCATTGCTGCAGCGTTTGATTCCATCTTATGGCGTCATAAGGCACTTCTAATTTACCTTTAGGACCTTCTGTTGTAATTTCAGTCCATTGAGTTCTAAATGGAATTACCTCGCCAGTATATGGATGTCTGAACGTTCCAGGGTCGGAAATCAAAGAATAAATACTTGAGCTATAGATATCCTGCAAACCTGCAATTGTATTCCATGATGCCTGATGGATCTGCTTGACACCAATATCGAGCGAAGCGTTTTCACCCCCTAGCCTTGTGTTTAGCAGAGAATACTTACTGGCTATACCCGCCCCAAAATCATTCACCAATCCTTGTATGTTAGCAGAGGCAACAAAGGGGTCAGTCTTTTGTGCAACGAATAGTCTGACAGATTCCTGAATGCCCATCTTAACCGCATCACCTAAAAGACGGTTCCTTTCTTGTTCTGACGTAAAATTGAAAAAAGTTATCTTTTGAGTAGTTTCATCGAGTGTAGCGTTTTGATAATTCCAATATGCAGGGTTCTGAGAGCCTGGCATTCTGGCAAACCATGGAGCATACATCTGGCTAGGGATTACGGGATTATACCTTGCAAAAGCGTTGGTTCCAGCCATCTCTTCCGTGTATATTTGCCACTGCAAGATCTTTGGGTCCGAACCATAAACCACGGTGTTAGCTTTATTCAAGTCTCCATACTCTCTTTGAACGCTGAAGCCTATCTTTTCAATCTCCGAAGCAAACATCTCACCCATTGATTTCTTTTGCACGTCGTCTTGCCTTATGAAAACTTTGATGTTAACAGGATTACCATTGAATATCCACTTGCCACCTTCGTTTGTAGCCCCTCCAGCAATCATAGCTTCAGAAATCATCTTTGATGCAAGAGAAGGATTGTACCTAAATCCAAACGACTCAACTGTATCAATAATGTTCAGATATTCTGGCGAATATAATCCAAATGGGCTTACGAGGGGGCTGCCGTAACCCTTCAGAATCTCATTAACCACAAAATCTCGATCTATCAAATAGTTTAAGGCATAACGCACTTCTCTGAACTGAAAAGGATTGAGAATATTCCTGTCTGCTGCGGGAGCAGGATTTACCAAAAGCCCAAGTGTGCCTGCGGTCTTATCATAGACCTTCAACCTAGGATCACTCCTTGCGTCGTTAGCTGCTTCGTGGGGGATTGGAAAAAAGTACATATCAAGAGATCCCGCTTTGACCTCTTCGAGCGCAAGATTCTCGTCCTCTCTCTGGATAAATCTCGCCTGATCTACGTATGGCCCTTTTTCCTGTGGCTGTGAGTAAGCTAGGTTCTCAAACGCCGCAGAAGTAAACAGAATCAGTACAAAAACATACAGAGCAAAAGCCACAGATGCAAGTTTTCGCAACGATGTTACAGGCTATTATAGCCGCTAATATATTTTTTCTATATACACAGGGCACGGTTCACTTTGATTCTATTGCGGGGATTGCGTGTATCAGCGACCTTGTATAGGGATGTGCAGGATTCGAGAGAACTTTATCTATTGGACCCATTTCGACTATCTTACCAGATTTCATAATAGCCAAATCGTCTCCGATATATCGGGCTGTAGATAAGTCGTGTGTTATATAAAGGTAGGAAATATTGAATTTGCCTTTAAGGGTGTGCATAAGTCCTAATATTTCGCCCCTAACTGAGACATCCAGCATTGACACGGGCTCATCAGCGACGATAAGGGAAGGTCGGAGCACTAGGGCTCGCGCAATTGCGACCCTCTGTCGTTGACCTCCCGAGAGTGTATGTGGGAGCCTACCTGCTATGTCCTCTGATGGCTGTAGTCCAACCTCTCGTAGAGCATTCAGAACATTTTCTAACTTTTGTTGCTTTGAGGCTCTCTTTTCGTGAATATTGAGTGGCTCCATTATTATGTCACTGACCTTCATGCGGGGATTTAGGGAAGCATATGGGTCCTGATATATCATTTGGACTGTCCTCCGGAAGTATCCTAGCTCGCTACCCCTAGAGCGGGTTATGTCCTTTCCTTCAAAGATTATCGACCCACCATCTGGATCAATTGCCCGCATGACAAGTCTTGCAACAGTGGTCTTGCCTGAGCCGGATGCACCAGCAAAAACTAACACTTTACCCCTATCCAAATTGAAACTGACATCGTCTACTGCCATGACAAAATGATTCAGTGGTCCTCGCCTGAAGAATTCACGGAAGCTTTTCTTGATAGGATAATATTTTCGCAGACTTTGTGCTTCGAGCAATAGACGCAACAAATGTCAAGGTCCCAAGCGGCTAATATAAACAAAATCAGACTAGGTCACAAAAGCTGCCAGAATCCTCATATACCGTACAGTGTTTCTTGAATATTGTTATTGCCCAAATTAGAAGTAGCTGGCCTAAAGGCATATTATTTCACAGAGTACGGGACAATAAGAGCAGTAGACGGTGTCAATTTCGAAGTCTCCGAGGGGGAGTCGCTTGGAATTGTAGGTGAATCAGCATGCGGCAAAAGCACGCTAGCGGCAGCGCTTATACAATCAATACAGTCACCAGGCAGAATAGTTGAGGGAAGGGTAACCCTTGGAAACATTGATCTTACCGAAATTTCGTCTTCAGAATATGACAGCAAGGTACGCTGGAAGCGGATTGCGATGGTCTTTCAGGGTGCCATGAACGCACTCGATCCCGTGTACACAGTCGAAAGCCAATTACGCGAAATTCTAAAAGAACATAATTTTCAAGGGAAAATTGATGATAAAATAGCCGAGTCACTAGAACAGGTTGGACTAGATTTGTCAATTGCAAAGCGCTACCCTCATGAACTCTCTGGTGGCATGAAACAACGTATTGTAATAGCCATGGCCCTTATGCTGGACCCTGATATTTTAGTAGCTGATGAACCAACAACTGCCCTAGATATGTTGATTCAGTCGCAGATTATCAGTTTGCTTAAAAAATTGCAGAAAGAAAAAGGGATAACCATAGTATTAATAACTCATGATCTTGCGCTTGTGTCTCAGATAACCGATAAGTTAGCGATCATGTATGCAGGACAATTGGTCGAATTCTCTTCTACCGCAGATATTTACAAGAGCCCCCGGCACCCCTATACCCAGGCTCTAATAGGAGCCATCCCCCAGCTTAGAGCAAAAGACAGAAAAATACATTTTATCAACGGGAGCCCTCCATCTCTACTTAGTCCACCTACAGGCTGTCGATTTCGCGACCGCTGCGTCCATGCTATGGATGTGTGCGGAAAGGAGCCG
>DATFCN010000079.1:0-2504 GCA_035253045.1 Nitrososphaera sp. | reverse complement strand
CGATTTATCAAGAAAGAATCCTAATGTCTCCGTGGATGGATCGCAGCAATCTTTGCGAGCGCTCCATTATGCTGTGAGCATTTACAGCAACTCTTCAGGTAGAGTAAGAATGTCTATTTTGACTGTAGTAAAATGCTTGACTAGCATGACGAGTCTATAGATTAGGATCTTTCTGCGGCCATAGAGGAACAGGGATGACGAATGCTTCGAAGCATAATGATCCCAAAGCCGGTAAGAGACTATGAGAGGCTGATCAAGCTTGGAGATCCCGCCATAAAGATAGTTGAATGGCGAAAAAAATTGAATGTAGAAATGATAATTATGGGAGCAACTGGACTTAGCAACAGCGAAGAAATGGGGCATGTAAACAAAAAGGTCTTAAAGATGACATCGATTCCGGTTCTATTTATGAAGTGAATATTTGATCGATCCAGACTAGCTCATATATCAGACCTGACCCAATTGCAAGTGTCGTTATTGCCGCAGCATATCTGAGAGCAATATTGAGCTTTGCTGAGCTGGAAAGTTTGACAAAAGGGATTCCCATGAGTGTACTTATACTAACCATACCGCCGATAGAACCGGCTCCAAAGATTGCAATATATGCCAATCCTAAAGGTATGGAATGGATGGTGGATAATACTACAAGTAGCAACGCTCCGCTTCCCGCCATTCCGTGAACCATACCAATGACGACCGACCAGTGACCATGTCTGTGTTCGCTGTCATGCACATGTCTATGCGAGTGGACAATATCCTCCCCATGCTGATGGATGTGCTTGTGTGATGACTTTTGATGTCGCAGACCTTTGAAGAACTTACCAATGCTCCACCCTGTGAGAGTAGTAAAACCTAGGAATAACAGCATTATGCCCACACCAAATTCAAGCCTGCTACTTATCGTATCGCTAATATTGACTGCAAGTAGCAATACCACAAGTCCCACAACAAAAAGAGACGCGGTATGACCAAGTCCCCATAATGCACCAAGTATAGAAGCACGCTTGATATTTTTTTGATTTGATGCAACAACCGATAGCACCGCTGCAACATGGTCCGCTTCAATCGAATGACGCAAGCCTGTTACAAGGCCTAGAAGAAGAATTCCTGTTGGTGCCGCTATGTCGAGGCTGTTTTCCACAACATTAAAGAGCGGATCGATTAAGGTACTGATTGCGTCAAATATCAAGCGTGAGTGCTTTTGCTGAGATGTTTACATTAATCTTTAGTTGCGAGTTCTTTTTAATAGGGAAAAATTCCTGCATGCCAGAAGATTACTCAGCGAAATATCGCCGACATCGGCTAAATTTTTGACTGCCGGTATTAATAAATTAATGTATTTTACAAATGTTAAACTCTACATCCTAAAATCCAAAGCCAATGGCTATTCCGACTTTCAGCACTGGAGAACCAATTATGGACTTCTTCTTTACACTCTTCAATGGTATTGCAGAGGTACCACTCTTTAGCTCTCCAATAACAGGCATTCTGATACTGGCAGGGGTATTCCTCGCCTCGAGAAAGGCAGGCGCAATGATGGTACTTTCAGGCTTGATTGGTGCAGGAGTTGCTCTTTTGGCTGGAGCTCCTTATGATCTGGTCACCTTCGGTCTGTTTGGCTATAACTCAATACTTACTGGAATGGCATTTTGGTCGGGCCCATTTGTCAAGGCAAATAGGGCAACTTTCTTTATCTCTGTCTTTGGGGCAGCCATCACTGCCTTCACCTGGATGGCATTTTCCCACCTGATGGGAGACCTCTTTGTACTTGATGGTGTGGCCAACTCATGGGCTATCCCAGGCTTTACCTCGTCCTTCATCTTCACGACCTGGGCGCTAATGTACGCTACCAAGAGGTTTGGACATGACATATGGCCAGCACCTCCACCACCAGCTAAGGAGGAGACAATCTCTGAAAGTGGCAACCCCATGCAGGAAGGATCGTTTAAGTGGACTGCAAAGGAGTTCATAATAGCTACACTAAAGGGTGTATCACAGGTCACGTTTGTGGAAAACTGGAAGACAGGTGTCTTCTGGGTAGTGGGACTCACTCTAGCATTTGAACTTGCACCAATGATAGCTGGTGTGCAGGAGGGAAGGCTCTGGTTCACTAATGGTTATACAGCGCAGTGGAACGAAAATTCGACACTCTACTTGGCAGGTTTGATGGCTCTTTTGGGTTCAGGCATTGGCGTAGCAATGGCAATACTTAACAAGTTGCCTACTGCAGAAATAAGATTGGGACTGCATGGTTTCAATCAGGTGTTAGTCATGATAGCTTTGACAAGCTTCGTACCGCTCACACCTCAGTCATTCATGATGGCTGTTTTCGCCACAATAGGCTGTTCATTCTTGATGCCTGGTCTGCAGAGGTTTTTTGGACAATGGGGACTGCCTGCTCTTACTGGTCCATTCGTATTTACTGCTTGGGTGTTTTTGCTGGCAACAGCTGGCTTTCAGAATATCCCAGCAGGGATCGGTTGGGCGAGACCATAGGCAGACCC
>DATFCN010000078.1:0-8575 GCA_035253045.1 Nitrososphaera sp. | reverse complement strand
AGCTACGATCCCTACCTGCAGGTATGTTCGAAAATGGAGCAACTACAATCACGAGGACATGACATTGGCAAGACCGAGTTAGTTATAGTAGGAGGAACCTTCCCATTTATGCCTGCGGACTATCAAAGGCAGTTTGCCAAGTCGTGCTATGACGCTCTAAATGGCAAGAAATCATCCAGTCTCAAGCAGGCAATCGTCTCTAATGAGACTGCCGACAACCGATGTGTTGGGTTCACTGTCGAGACTAAGCCGGACTATTGCAAAGAATCACACATTGACCTTATGTTGGAGCTTGGAGTAACAAGGGTAGAGATCGGCGTCCAGTCTCTTAACAATAACGTTTACCGGTTGGTGCACAGGGGGCACACGCTCGACGATGTAATCCATGCCTTCAGAATCGCTCGAGAAGCTGGATACAAGATAGTCGCTCATATGATGCCTGGGTTGCCCGGAAGCTCGCCTAAGGAGGATGTCGAAGATTTCAGACGATTGTTTGAAGATGATGCTTTCAAGCCTGATATGCTAAAGATTTACCCGACGCTTGTGCTAGAGCACACTGGCCTATATAATATGCATAGGAACGGCACCTATCAAGCATATTGTGAGGAAGATCTAGTAAACGTGATTGTAGAGGCCAAAAAGGTATTACCCGAATGGGTTCGGATTATGCGTATCCAGCGCGAGATTGAGGCAAAGGATATCATAGCCGGCCCCAAGAGCGGCAACCTCCGGCAGATAGTTTTGAAGAAGTTGAGACAACAGGGCCTTAAGTGTAAATGTATTAGATGCAGAGAAGCTGGCTTGCAGAGATTGTACCCTGCAGAAGAGGAAGTGACGTTAAAAAGAACGGACTACAACGCTTCTGGAGGCAGGGAGGTGTTTCTCTCCTATGAAAGTAAAGGAGGGGATACGATACTCGGATTCTTAAGGTTGAGAAAGGTGAGTAGATCGCACAGGGTTGAGCTTGATAGCAGCGCAGTAGTGCGCGAACTCCATATCTACGGACAGCTGATCAATATTGGGAGAAATGATAGAAGCGATAGTTACCAGCATAGAGGACTTGGCATGAAGCTGCTCAAGGAGGCTGAGCGCATTTCTAAAGACGAGTTAAGGGTCAACAAGATATCTGTTATCAGTGCCGTTGGCACAAGGGAATATTACAAAAAGCTTGGATATCTGCAGGATGGTCCGTATGTTTCAAAGGTGTTGCAATAAGTGGAAGAGCAATCAGTAATCGGCAAGGGAACGTGGATAGATAAAGTCGCAGACAGCTTAGTCAAAAGGGAGAAAAAGCTTGGCCGCAACTTGAATCTAATCAGGGTCGAGAGTGGCCTTGGAGCATCTGGCATCCCTCACATCGGGAGCATGGCCGATGCTGTGAGGGCTTATGGTATTGCTCTTGCCCTTCAGAACTTTGGCTTCAAGTCTGAATTGATCGCTTATTCAGATGACATGGATGGCCTTCGTAAAATTCCACAAGGTTTGCCAGACTGGTTGAGGAATTATATTGCAAGGCCTGTTTCAACCATCCCTGACCCATTTGGGAGTTGTCATGCCTCTTATGGTATGCATATGAGCAGTCTACTCTTGGAAGGCCTTGACAGAGTAGGGATAAAGTATCGGTTTCAGAGTGGAAGCGAAGCATACATGCAAGGAACTTTGGTAAAGCAAATTGACACAATATTGAAGAACAGACTCAAGATTGGGCGAAAAATAGCCGACTCTGTAGGACAAGAAAAATATACTGAAGTACTACCCTATTTTCCAATCTGCCGCAATTGCGGTAGACTCTACACTGCCGTTGCGCAACAGTATCTACCAGATGAGAGGAGAGTTACTTACATATGCAAAGGGGGAAGAATTGGCAAAGAAGACATCAAGGGCTGCGGCAACAAAGATGAGGCAGACATCACAAGGGGTGAGGGCAAGCTTGCATGGAAAGTTGAATTTGCAGCAAGGTGGCACGCTCAAGACATACGCTTCGAGGCATACGGGAAAGATATTATGGATTCTGTCAGAGTAAACGATTGGATCGCGGATGAGATCCTCGGCTATCCACATCCGCTTCACGTGAAGTATGAGATGTTTTTAGACAAGGCAGGCAAAAAAATAAGCAAATCTTCTGGAAATGTACTAACACCTCAAATGTGGTTGCGTTACGGCACACCTGAATCTATAATGCTCTTGCTATTCAAGCGCATTGCTGGCGCTCGCCATGTCGGACTAGATGATGTGCCCTCCATAATGGATGAATACGATTATTATGAAGACGTTTACTTTGCCAAAGTGAGCGAGAACAACCAAGCTAAACTTACAAAGATAAGGGGAATATATGAATACATCAATAAGCTCAATCCGCCTAAGCAACCCGACCCTCATATTCCTTATCGCTTTATGGCACAACAAGCGGCGTTATTTCCTCACGAGGACAGCGACCGGTACGAGAAAGTATTTAGTCGTCTCCTAAAATATGGTATGGTGCGTGGAAAAAGCACCGAGGGGACTGTCCAGAAGATCAAGTTAGCATCCAATTGGGGAGATGACAACATGGCAAAGGATGAAAAGTTTGAAATACTGCTTTCTGATGCAGATCGGAAAGCAGTAAGTGAATTGATCGAAGCAATAAAACCCTTTACAAGACTGCCTGACTCTCCTGACAACGCCAGAGATCTTCAATCACATGTATTCTCTATTGCACGGGCAAACGGAATTGAACCAAAAGTATTCTTTGGTTTATTGTATAGAATGTTCTTAAATGCTGACAAAGGGCCTAGAATCGGTAATTATGTACTTGACCTAGGGGTGGACAGAGCAATAAATTCGCTCAGGAAATATCTCACTGATTGATAATCGGTCTATCCAGGATACTGTATATTTCCGTTGGATTTTGTGTGATACCCGTGGGAGATTTTTGGCAAGAATTGTTTATCGGTTGCATTCACAACAATAAAATTTGATGTATGTCTACAAATCTGAGAGCCATCAATTTTTGACTAGATTTAGCTAATTCACCCAAACAAATTTTGTACCTTTTTACCCTCATTGCTATGCCGACTGATTATCATCACATTGCGTGTGTCTATTATCTATGCAAGGTCATTGCTAAGTAAAAACATATGGGTCAAAAAAAAGGAAAGGATAGTCTACTGAATTCCTAATCTCTTTTTCCAATTCGTATCGATCTATTCGGCACCTTCGTCGCCGCCATCTGCAGTTGTAGCATTGGTTCCTGCACCACCATCTGCGGCTGCACCACCATCTGCGGCTGCACCACCATCTTCTTCTTCATCTTCTTCGCCGTCTTCAGTAGTTGTTAGTGTAGCATTGCTTACTTGATTCACAATCTCTGGCTGTAGCGTCTGAGCACTTACAGCATAAGTTGCGGCGAATGGTGTCCCGTCTGTGTGGAGCCAAACTCCATTGCCTGTAAATGGAATTGATGCTGATGTGCCCCCATCTGTTGGAGGTATAATAGTGAGTGCTATGCTGGTTTGGTTGTCAAGCTGGGATGTGGTTAGTGTTCCAAATTCACCATCCTCAGTACCATTTAGTATAGCTTGCTCAGTTTGATTGAGATCTTGCTGCACATTCAGAATCACTACATTTACTGGTTCGCTAGATGTAAAGGTCAGAACTCCGCTATAGACTCTATTCTCCATTAGTGGTAAAATCTCTGCTCCTTGGTCTCCTTCAAAGTCCGGGCCTGGTAATGGGAATTGTTCAGAGGTTACTGTTCCTTGTTGGACTATTCGTCCGCCTTGTCCACCTTGCTGTTGCGTATTAGCGCCGCCGCCCCCGCCTTCTTGTCCTTCTGTTTGTGCGAATGCGACTGGTCCACCTGTAGCTATTGCTCCCGTTAGTGATCCAACGGCTACAAATAGAGCAGTAGCAGCAATTAACTTGCGTTTGCTTTGTGCTATTGGCATTAAAAGATTGGTGCCAGTATAACATTTATTGATTGTCAACATATGTTACGTTGATAATTATAGATTCTTGTCATAGAGTTTGCTTCCTCGGTTGCTCTCTATATCTCTCCTCACCCACTAGGGTATCGAAAAGCTGCGAAACACATGTACGCCGTGGGTTATTCATATACAAATATTAATCGTCGGAATTTTTGAAGGACCATAATATTCACATCTATGAAGATTTGCTATTAATACCCCTTTTCTATTATGAGTTCTTCTATTACCTATATAACCCGTACACTTGGACGTTTGAAATTCAGTTAACAAAAATTGCAAGTTAATAGAAATGAGGATGCTGTCACCTCTTGTAATCTAAGAAAATCTGCAGACTATATTTGATTGTGGAGCAGGGAGATGAGTAAAAAGAGCAAAACTGGTGCATCGGGAGAAAAAGAATAATGAAATTGCTTCGACTGGTTTTGATTGCTGGGCGTTCTAATAGTATAAATAAATCCCCAACAAAACTTCACCTCAATAAGATATAATATGAACTGTAAGATAAGATACCGAAAAGATAAGCGCAATGAGAGACATATTGTTTGAAGGGGAGCAGTCGTTCATAAAATGAAGGTAATAATCTTCTCGCATGAATCTGATCTTGACGGTCTCTATTCAGCTGCCATCGGGCTTTTGCGTTATCCTCAAGCAATGACAGTATTTTTGGGATACGGTGTTGAAAACTTCAGCAAGCTTAGCCTTTTTATTCACTCTGCAACTCGATTTCCCTCCACTTTAGAGCGGGGAAAGATAATCATCGCAGACCTTGGCCTCAACGACGAGTTGATTGAAACTTGCAAGAAGACATTTTCAGATGCAACGTTGAACGGCTGGAAGATAACGTGGATTGACCATCATCCTTGGTCACCGCATGCAATAGAGGAGGTCAGACCATTTGCTGAAATAGTGCTTGATGCATCAGGAAAAAAATGCGCAGCTGACCTGTTGTATGAAACACTTCTGCCCGACAACAAATTAGCTGCAAAACTTGCAAGCATGGCTCATACGATGGACTTTTTTACAAATGATCAATACCTAACTCCTGTCTCAGAGCTAATACGCTACTACCAAACATTCCCAGACTTTTATCATCGGCTCTCCGATCTAGCAGTGAAATCCTCTAAGGGGATCTTGTGGGATGTAGAGATGCAAGAAGATTACAAGAATTATGTGCGTCTGCGTGATGAAGCAAAAAAGCAGGTCTTAGACTGTATGCAGATAAGAGAAGCTGGTAATCTCAAAATTGCGTATGTCCAGTCTTCTCCGTATCTCCAAAGTAGTATCTTTTCCCAAGAAATCTTTGCAAAGACAAACGCTGATCTGGTTATGCTCTACAGCAATAAAGGAAAGGTAAGCATACGGCGTAACAAAGATGCAGTTTCGTGCCGCACCATTGCAGCAAACCTTCCAGAGGGAGGAGGCCATGACTATGCCGCCGGCGCAACCTTCAAAAGCGACCCCTCAGATCCTGAAGCAGTTATTTTGGAGTTACAGCTAGCCATAACCAAAGCATTGGCGATCAAATAACTAAATGTGAACACTAAAATACTTCAATAGAATATTTTTTGAGATATATCAAATGATAAAAGGTAAGGTCGCAATAGTTACAGGTGCGGGTGGTGGTGTCGGAAAGGCGATTTCAAAAAGACTATCATCCGAAGGATGCAAGGTCATCATGCTAGGTAGAGACAGAAGCAAGTTACAAAAGGCAGCTTCTGAAAGTGGCAATAAAAGAAATACAATGACGGTAGTGGCAGATATTACCAAGGAAGCCGAGGTCCTCAGCGCGATAGATCAGACGATCAATTCATTTGATAAAATAGACATTTTAGTCAATAATGCTGGCATAATAAACGATCCAACACCGTTTCATGAAATGACTGATGATCAGTGGGACGACCTCCTTACAACTAACCTTGTTGGGATGTTTCGGATGACCAAGGCAGTAACCCCAGTGATGATGAAGAACGGAGGTGGTAGCATAATCAACATTTCGTCGGTCCTTGGCATCAGATCTATCCCTCGAGTACCGCTGTCCGTGTATGCTGTCACGAAGGCCGGAGTAATAATGTTCACAAAGAGTATTGCAGTAGAATACGGACAATACAAAATACGTTGTAATTGTGTTGCGCCTTCCACTATCCGAAGCTCAATAATTGAACCTTATCTCCAAGACGAGGAAGCTAAAAAAGTTCTAGAATCTACCTTCCCTCTGCATGTGATAGGTGAGCCAGATGACATAGCTGGTGCAGTTGCTTATCTCTGCTCTGAAGACTCTAAGTGGATCACCGGTACTATCATGATGGTAGATGGCGGTCAATCTGCTAAACAATAGAAGAAACCATTATGAGAATTGTTGTGCTATTAGCTGCTAGTTACAATGGGAGATAAAACGAAAGAAAGCATAGATGCTGCAAAGCACATGCCTGCGTACGATGCACTGAGCATCAATAATGCCGTAGAACGAGCGTCAAGAGAACCAGACTTTGTAAATCACGCTATAGCCCAACTTGCAGGACTTACATTTCCTGCATTCAAGCTCAACATCATAGACCACGTTCGAAGCATCACTGCTAACAATAAAGAGGAGGGAAAAGATATTCTGTCGCTTTTTGAAAGCCTCGATGGCTATATTCAATTTCGGGATCAGTATCATGTGCAAAAGGCGCTTGAAGAAAATCTGCTTACCAAGAAAAAGGAATATCAGATTACTGACGATAAACGCCAAAGCCCCGATGTGAGGATCCGTGAGACGTATGCTGATGCTAGCATCAAAGAACGAGAGGCTGTAAATGAAACAGAAGAGCGCCAAGATTATCCTGAGGTTACTCCAACCGCTATGACAAATTTCATCTGCGACACTTGTCACAAACAGTTTCAAAATCAGCAGGATCTGCTGCAACACAAACAATTTGAAAGTGGCACATCTGCGACTTAAGAAAATAAAAAATGTGCTGTTTCGTAATTGCAGTTCTTTTAGTTAATCCTTAATACTTAGATGTCCTGATAATGAAATATAACATGAAGAGGCTGGACATCGTGATTCCACACGAGCGCCTTACTGATGTCAACGAACTGCTTCATAAACACAAGGTAGGCGGTATGTCATTTTATGAAATCAAGGGAAGGGGAAGAGCAAAAAGAGAACCTGTCTCGGTTGGAAGAGGTGTTATGCGGTATACTCCAGAATTTGGATTTCGCACCAAGATTGAAGTTTTGGTGCCAGATACAATAGCGAGGGAGATCATTGATGATGTGCTCAAGGTTATAAGCACTGGCTCTGCATCTGATGGCAAGGTCTTTGTTTATGACGTCGCCGAAGCATATGATATCGGAAGCAAGGAAAAAGGCGAGACAGCACTCTAGCCTTCTTTTTTCGTCGTTTACTGTTAATATTTCTTAGAAATTATAATAGAGCTCTTTTTGAAATATTATATAATCATCATTTATGCGACCGATTTGCCCAAAGTTTAGAGTCATCCCCGGAAAGAAGACGTGAGGAGGAGTCTGTGTTTAAATCCTCCATGAAGTCATCGTATGCAGCTAGCTACTAATATTACAGTTTATACATAAAGCGTATTAAAATAATCTGTGTCTACGTATACTCTGAAAACCCTTTTTCGCATTTTGAGAAAGAGTTATAATCTTGCAGAGTAATATTGTGGCATGGAAGAGAAAAGAACTATGCCAATCTGTTTTACTGTGGATCAGCTAAAAATACTTGAAGAGTTCGCTAAGGGAAAGGGCATGTTAAATCTAAGCCAGGCAATCGAACATCTTGTAAGGAAATAGAAATTTTCGGTTCCCTATAGCGCGTTCTCGCCGCGCTGCTTTGATCCGATATCGATCACATCATCGACGTCTGAGATGAATATCTTACCTTCACCAGCAAGTCCTGAACTTGTGCTGTCTAAAATTTTCGAGATTACATTGTCCGCCATTGAATCATCGGTGACTACAACGATTGTTGAATTCACATTAAACTCTGGCCGGTATGTGCTTGTTCCTCTTCCTGAGTGCATTTCTGGGCGGGGTATCTGCCCGCGGCCTTTTGAATCATAATAGGTTAAACCTCCCAAGCCCAATTCCTTTAGCGCAGCAAACGCACTTTCTAGTCTGGCAGCAGGAACAACCGCTTCAATCTTCTTCAAGATAGCTAAACCTGTCTGAGCTAGGCAATGCTTTTATTAAAGCATTTTGCATTGCGTAAAAATCAAATTATTATTGCTATGTGAGTTGAAAAAGATCTTAGATTAATTAAAAAGAAGAGGTGGAGGTCAGCTTACGCTGACTGATCCTACCATGTTTGGATGCAGTAGACAGAAGTAGGGGTACTCGCCCGCTTCTGTAAACTGAAAGTCAAAGGTTGCAGCTGGTGCCAGTATGCCTGTATCAAATCTGCCATCTGGTGTTGCATTTTCACCTGATGTGGCAGTATGAGGTTGTGCGTCATCATTTGTCCATGTTACTGTATCACCGGTGCTAACTTGTATTGGGTTTGGCTGAAATGCATCAGTTGTCTTACTTGAGGAGCCAGGCGTTATGGAAACGCCGGTGCCGGCGCCACCGCCACCACCTGTAGCGCCACCTGCTGCTCCTCCTGCCTCTGT
>DATFCN010000077.1:0-3805 GCA_035253045.1 Nitrososphaera sp. | reverse complement strand
ATTTTGATTGGAATCAAATAGTTACAAAATCTGTGGAAACAAGTGATGGCAAAGATATTGGAAATGTGGATGGCTTGGAGGACACAAGATTTGTTGTAAAAGACGGCATTATTGATCCTAAATACTACAGGATCCCCAGAGACGAAGTAGATTCCTATCATGACGGCAGAGTTAGACTTAAGCTTTCAGAACACGAGGTAAAGGCTCAGTTTGAGAGAAGCGATCCCGGATATTATAGCCAACTTCGCAATGTAGATGAACCGAGAGCAGACATTAGTGCTGGGCGAACAAGCAATACTATTTCATAGTATAACTAGTTTCTTTCTAGTGCCACCTTCGGTGCGCAGTTGCAACCATTACCAAAATTGTCCAGTTGGGATATAATAGGCCGAGCGTAAAAGAGATCACGTAAAGAAATAGAATAAGAAGCAGAGAGTTAGGGAAAAAAAAGAAGTTATTGAAAAGTTAGTGGAGAGGATTGAATTATTAAACGACTCCTAAAGATACCTTCCAAGGAACCCAATCGTCTTTTGCCAAGCATCATCTGTCTCCTTTGGAGCATAATTGTCGCCTGACGGATTTGCGAATGCATGTCCTACGCCTTTATACAGATAAATCTCATTTGTAATACCTGAGGCATTTAATGCGGATGTGAATTGCTTTACCGATTCGACTGGAATAGCTTGATCTTGGTCCCCGAAAATACCAAGTATTGGCCAATCGATATTAGAAAGTGAAGCTGTGTCCGTTACAGGGCGCCCATAATAAAGGATAGTAGCAGCCAAAGGATTCTCAGTGCTATTTAGTGCAAGCTGTAGAGACCAATCTCCCCCAAAGCACCATCCGAGAGAGGCTATTCTATTGCCATCTACTATTTCAAGTGATTTGACATAATTTACGGCAGACTGCAGGTTGTCAATTGCAGCAGCAGGGTTATTTCTAACAGAAGATGAGAGTTCCCTTGAGCGATCAGAAGTTGTTGCAACCTCGCCTTGGTATAGATCAACTGCAAGTACAACATATCCTTCCTTAGCTAAAATGTCAGCTTGACTTTTGATATGTTCATTTAGTCCCCACCATTCATGAACCATAATTACTGCAGGGAGTTGTTGTTGTGTATTGTTTGTTAGCTCAGGATACACCAGGTACCCATTAGTGTTATTTTCATAATAGTTGACCGAACTGTTACGCAGTCTATTTTGCGATTCTTGACTATTTGAATTGTTGTAGATGTTGTAGCTGTAAGTTACAGTATTATTATTGCCCAAAGTATTATCATTATTGTTATTATTTCCATCCTGCGTCAGTGTTTCTGTTTGTCCAAATGCAGACCTGAAGCTAAAAGTTGGCAAAAAAGATGATGATGTCATTCCCAACACAAACAGGGCAATCAATAATGGAATCAAAGGTGCAGAAATATGCTTCATAGACCTACTGTGCAAAAATATGTTTTAATGCTTTTTGCTCCATGTTAGAGAATAATAATACTTCATCGAAGTCTACTCCGTTGCTGCTGTTGTTGGTGTCACAATCATCCCCTACAACTAGAGGTTTAGAAAAGCTTTAGAAAATAATTCTATAGACGCTACTAGTTTCGGTAGCTCTATCATTCATTTGAATAGATTAACCATATTATGTTGTATAAGTCATAATAGACTAGTTAGACCTGCCATAGCTAATGAAATCTCAACCTACACAACATATGCTCACAAAGCGATTGCTCCTTGCAGCAGCAGTCTTCTCCGTAGCTGTGACAGGAGTTTTTGCGTCCAGTGCTATACTGGGACAACAATATCTTTCCTTAGCTTTCGCACAAGAAGAATTGGGAGTGACAGATTCCACTACTACTACCACTAGTGATAACGCCACAGGAGGCACAACAACAACAGCTGGTGATACCGGCGCTAATGCAAGCACTGCTACCTCCGGTGGAGGCGGCAATAAACTTGCAGGTATTATTGCAAGTTTGCAGCTTGCACCAGACCGCCTAGCGCCAGAATGGGTTACTGCAGGTTACTGGGAACTAGATTCAGATATGCCTCTAATAGGGGCGGGTACCGAAGGGACACAGCCTACAGTCTCTAGGTTTGACGCCGTAATAGAAATGACAAGGCTTGCTGATGGGACATTCCTTCATCAACACACAATTTCTGACTTTAGACAAACAGGCGTTCTACATTCAGATGCAAATAGTACTACAATCAACGGAACTGCGACTGTGGTAACAGAGAAAGGTCCTACACCAGATGTGCCTGTATTCATTACCCTGCAAAATAATCTCATATCGATAGGTATTGACCCTGTCAAGACAGAGAATCACTTTGGACCAACGCCAATCAGTGGAATTATACTGACACCTGAACATCTACAGCAGATATCTGACCTGTTAACTCGCACACTTCAAGGAGGAGAAATAGGCGGAGGAACAGGAAGTGAGATGACAACAGGTAATGCCACCTCTATGACTATGGGCACAATGGGAGGTGCAACAGGACAATAAGAATGACATCCGCATCAGCTTGACCAAGATTTCACAAAGCAGTATGAGAACTCGAGAGAGATATACTACCCTTCATTTTTTTGTTGGCAATAGGAGTAAGGAGAACTGCCCAGTAGAATCATACTGGTTGAACATCAAGCCACACAAGGATACTACGTTCTTTCTAATTATATCATCTATGCTGCTGTTTTTGTTATTTTCTTTATCCCAATATCTTAATATCTAATTAATCTGTTCATTGCCTAAGGAATCTTGTTACAGTGCCATTAATAACAGAGGATAGAGTAGTAAAAGTCATGTTATATGGACACAAGTATAGAGATAGAATCGATATAATTGGCCATATTCTAGAGGCTGCAAATGAGGGCAGCATGAAAAAGACCAAAATAATGACTCGCGTGTTTCTAAGCCATAGGCAATTGAACGAATATTTGAGTGTTCTAACTGAAGGCGATTTGCTTTGCTATGACTCAGGTACAGGTGCCTTCAAGACTACCGAAAAAGGTCTCAGGTTTCTTGATAGCCTCAACCAGATGAGTCAGATGGTGGCTACAAACAAAAGTACTACAATGCAAGGCTCGGCGGAAGACGGTGGACTTGTACGTAGGACCAATCTAAACCTCGCATCCCAACTGGGAGATCGCTAAATACCATAAGTAAAGTAAAAAGACAATCGATTTACATTCATTATTGTTTGTATGAACTTACCCTGATTTTTTCATATCCCTCATTACGGCCTTATTTAAGGTCGCACTGCTAGGCAATTGAGCAAACAGTAGCATGAAGTACAGGAGTAGGATCGACGTAATAAGCCAAATTCTCGATGCTGCTAATGGCTGCGGCGTCACAAAGAGCAGGCTAGTATACAAAACTTTTCTTAACTATGACCAGTTAAAAAAGAACCTAATGGCTCTGATTGAAAAGGACTTACTTCGATACGACAGAAATGCTCGGACGTTTAAGACTACGGAAAAAGGTCTAATTTTTCTTCGCATTTACAATGAAATAAACGAAATGCTAAAAGAAGATCAATCACCACCACCGCCACCATTACAAATGTGGAAATATAGGTAAACGCTCAATGCATGTAAAAAATTTCTTATTCAATATCCGTTGTAACCTTAGAGGGAATTTCTTTTGATAGGACATATAGTAAAGTGCATTTTTCTAGTCTATCCTGAATGTTATGCTCCGAGTCTTACTAGGTTAGTAAATATTATTCTCTTTTCAATATCTTGGTAATCTTCAGGCATTGACAGAGTTTAGATGAAATGAATCTTAAAAAGAGTCTTTCAAATGCTCGAT
>DATFCN010000076.1:0-45621 GCA_035253045.1 Nitrososphaera sp. | reverse complement strand
ACAAGAAATATTCCGCCTAGTTTTCGGGGATCAAAGCGGCGTATGGGCAATGATTTTCTATGCAGTCGTTGTCACAATAATTGCTGTGGTTGCAACCATATTGATAGGGCGAGCTGCAGAGAAGGCAGGAGCTAAAAAGCCCGAAAGCAGCTAACCAGGTCTGATCTCGAGGAAGAAATGGTTATAAGTGGTACTGGATGCAGTTCCCCTCATATTTTTTCGCCCTTTATATAGAGTAGATGTCCGCTTATGCACTGAAAACCTGGCATTTTTACTACGAGTTCTACTTCTTAGGACCTACAAATGTAGGATTTAATGGATACTGTTCGCATTATAATAGACTGCAGGTGAAATAAAGGCCTTTTTGGGTAGCAATGGGACAGAGACACACAACGGCTGGAAGATTATCCAAAATAGCTGTTATTGCATGCTATATCTCTGACTAGAATAAATATTTGCCAATACCTATAAGGGCACTGGTTACTATTCTGCGAATTACATTATTTCAGCCCAGTAGCTCTCAGAATACTTGTCTTCCATGTTTTCATTATCGATTGGTTCTCCCTCCCCTGAGGCTCTCTTATCGACAGTTCTTGAATGGACTGAACTGTTCGTGTTGGCCATAATTACTGCAAAAGATGTCTTGTCACTATTTTCCAGTTTATCTAGGCGCTTGTGCATCTCAATCGCCACAACATCTTTTGGCAGGCCTCTGTGAGTCATTTGTTCATGGGCTTCAAACATTAGCTCCATGGCTTGCTTTTCTGATATCTTTCCTTCCTCATAAGAATAAGATATTCTCCTGCATACAACGTTTGCTTGAGTGTAAATCTGCAGGTGATGGCAAAGAGTATTTTTTTTTACTATATTCTTGAGGAGAGCACGCTTCTTAGGATCTAGCACCCGCTTTTCAAAACGTTTTTGCTGGACGCTATCGACTTCTTCCTCCCCCCGTTCATTCCTCAAAGGAGGTGTAGGCGAGAATTGCTGTTCTTCGGACATAAGCCAGATCAGATCTATTACGGATTTTCGTGACCTATAATGTTTAGGATGATAAAGTAAGACCACCGTCTACGTAGACAGTTGTGCCTGTCATGTAGCTGGCATATTCAGAGGCTAAAAATAATGCTACCTTGGCAATTTCTTCCGGCTGACCAATTCTATGCATAGGAATTCTTGCTTCTTCGTCTTTCTTTTTTTGTTCGTCCTCAAGTACCTCTTTGTTCATGTCGGTAGCTATCGCTCCAGGTGCAATTCCGTTAACCCTGATTCCCATATCTGCAACCTCGAGGGCAACAGTCTTAGTTAGCATCTCCATACCTCCTTTTGAGGCAGAGTAGGGCGCTGATTGCGGCTGTGGTATGGATTCATGGACTGAGGAGATATTGATAATTGAATAAGTAGTACTTGTACTATTGGTATTGCTCTTAGCATTGTTCCTCATTCTTTTTAATGCTTCACGCGTACACAAGAATGCTCCCTTGAGATTGACATCTAAGACGTAATCCCATTCATCCGAACTAAGTTCATTGACCCGTTTCTGAGCGCCTCCGATACCTGCGTTGTTGACGAGCACATCAATTCTCCCAAAGGTTTTGGTAGTGTGGTCTATTAGCGATGAGCAAATATTTTCCTGAGATATGTCCCCTGTGAAGTAGGTTATTCGTTCCTGCTTGCCCTCGACAGTTTTCCTGACATCGTTCGCTGCTTCGGACAGTTCGTCTTCATCGCGTGCATTTAAGACAACGCTATATCCTACTTTGGCAAATTCCACTGCAATGGCTTTTCCGATTCCCTTGCTAGAACCCGTAACCACAGCGACTCTCTGTGATCCATCATGTTGTAGATTTTCTGTTGATGACATATGCGGATATAACTCTAGCTTTTATCACATAATATCGTACTTCGTCCGCTCCAATCAGATGCAACGCCACTTCCTCTGCTAAGCGATGGTCAATGCCTTTGAAACCTGAAAAATTGTTGAAATTTGCCGAGTATTGAAGTATCTATATTGATCATTAGATACCATTGGGTCCATTATGCATCAGAGACACTTTTATCATAGATTGTGCAACCTTATGCGAGGAGCAAACGCGCATAGTGAAACGGGAGTATAATAGTTCTAATTTAACTAATAATAAGTTGATAAAGTCTTCATTGATCGCAGCCGGACTCATTGTAATAGCATTGCTAATGTTGATTCAATATCATTAGTAGGGAAGGTTTGCACTCATCCAACATTTACTTTACATTATGCATTTCGAAGGCCGCGATGTACCGACAGATAATAGACAGACAGTATCTACTGCGCTTTGTCAAAGCAACGATTACTAGTCATAAAACTATTTTTTATCATTATCATTTGCCGCTGAACGTGACTTGTAAACCTGCTGGGCTGGGTTACTTTGAAGGGCTATGAGGACGGACAAAGATATTGGCTCCGCTTTGTATATTGGGCACATATAGCAGCTGTACCACTATAACTTTGGTGTGTTTGATACAGATGGATAATACTTGCCATTGCTGTTGTTTTCCTTGCCTCTTTTGAGTTAATATTTATGCGTTGTTGGAAGAACTACTAGATTACATAAACTGGCATATAACGCCAAGACCCTCAAGCCTCTCTGTGTCGTTTTATACCTTTCTTTTGTCGAATCGTACTCCAGTAAACCGTTGCTAATCACAATCTGAAGATAGGTTTTGAGCTGATTTGAGGATAGATACGATGAGCACATGACCTTGGTCTTCGATGCGCCGTGCATCGCTGCCTCCAACATGCTCCCAATGATATCTGTTCTTGTTCTGTGCTTCATGGTGAAAACACCCATCTAGGCATCTTATTTCAGGATATCTAGCAAAAGTTTGATATTAATTTTATATATTTACTCTTCAAGAACGTGGGACTGGGTAATTTACCTAGGATAAGTAAAAGAGAGCAGCTAATTATTATGTTGAAGGTCTACATGACACGAGATTTTTGGCTCTCTATTGTTAGAGATACTTCATACAAACCATCCGGCCTACCTAGGTCAAAATAGATTGGGTCTTTATAATTCAAAAAAGACAGTGAGTTATATAATTTCTAAATACTCTTCGGGCGTCTAAACTAATAGTTATGTCAACCGAAAAGGACAGTAAAGTCAACAAAGGGAGTGAAGAAATGGCAAAAGAAGAATATCCACCTGTGCCTGAGGCTGCAATAGTTAAGCCAGAGGACGAAAAGCCAGTGAAGTTGCAAATGAGGCCTGAGGAAAACTTGGAAGAGAGAGAAACTGACACTGGATCTGCTGACACTGGTTCTGAAGATATGGACGGCGATGGCTCACCAGACTGGGCTCCCGCAGTTGGTCCGGGGGTATAATATGCCAGTTTAATGATCACCCGCCTTAGCTGTAAAAGGCTTTCTCTCAGCAGCCTAATGGAATCGCACTTTACCTCCGCCGTTCTTTGCAGGCCAAAAAAAGTTCATCAATCGCATATGACGTATCTAACATTTAATGCTCATACGCTCTCTAAGGGTGTAAGAATGGTTTTGCCAACAGTTAAGACCGATGATTGCTTAGGAAATTCCGAGGGCCATGTCAGGATCGTTAGAAGAAGATGCTGAAGTCATTACGTCTGACGGTAAGAAGATTGGGAAGGTTAAGGGAATGGAAAGTGAACATTTTTTCACGGTATATAAGAAAGGTCTTTTCACAGATGAGGAAATTCGCGTTCCTGTCAGTGCAGTTCTGCCCAGAAAGGAGGGATCCGCGGACAAAGAACCCATCAGGCTCGCCATCAGTGAAGAATCTCTAAAGCATGGATTTGAATATATCAAAGGCCAACCTAATTCAGAATTTATGCATGGGATAAAGGACTCGGAACCAAAGGTCTCGCTACAAAAGCCAGTAATACATTTTACCCCCGTTGAGACCGTGGAGGAATCTAACGAGAAAGGTCTATCTTCTCCTCCCGTGAGCAAAGAACATCAAGCAGTCTTGAAACCCGACGAGGAAAACATTCAGAACTTTTACAGTTGCGACATGTGCTCGGCCAAGTTCGACGGATCGGAGCGACTACAAAAACATCGTGGCGAAAGACATAATGCCCCTGTCAATATTTGATTAAGGAGAGAACATCTCAGATACACGCTGGACGTAGGATAAATGGAAGAGCAGGATAAGCTCCTTCCTCCACGAATTAGGGACGCCCAACTTCAGCGGCCTAGTTTTCCTAGTGCGACGATAGTGCAAAGATCTACTTCTATTTCCTTAATTTCATCTTTTTGAAGTCAACCTTCCCGTCTAGCAATTACATTTTGCAACGTATTGTTCTGCTTTTATTGGACCTTGTGATAGCATACGCAAGGATTGATAATTTGGACTAGTATGGGTTACCATTCATCCCAACCGTTGTTAGCTCAGTTGGCCACGCGATTATCGCTGCAGGACCACCTCAATATGCTCATGGATTTCCCTTATCGTTACCACTAACAGAACGTGTAGGTATTGCCCCTATCTGCTGCATCAATCCCATCATGTCTGCAGTTGCCCATTCCTCAGTTACCTTGCCATCTATGATAGTTAGCATGTCCATAGCAGTGAAGGATACTTGCTTGCCGGTGGCGGGTATACCTCGGAACTCACCTTCATAGGTACCTGTGATGTTCACGCTGACAGCCACTTTGCTTCCTTCCGCTACCATGTCTACGATCTTTCGAGTTAAGTCTGGAAATGCTTTAGCGAACGGAGTGACGAAATAGTTTTTGTTTGCATTCCAGTCCATGGGAGGCATCCCTGAAAAGTGAAGAGCATAATTTGCGCTCGATACTAGCTGATCCATTCTTTCTGTATCCTGACGATCCAAAGCCTCAAAGAACTGACGGACGACTAACTTGTTTTGTTCTTCCAGCGCCATGCCCGAGGCCGATGATGATGCTGACGATGCCACTAAGAGCCTAAAAGAAGCGAGTAACTTAAGTATTCTTTGCTAATCTAACAAATAGATATCCGAAATGAGTCAGGTGGTAGCCCTTATAGGCTATCTGCATCCTAAAGCATCTAATTGACACAAAATTTTGCTAGTTCGTAGGACGATAATAAATGCAAACAGTATAGATATTACCGATAAATCAAACTTTAAAGTTAGATAGTTGTAGTAATAATAAAGAGGTCAGAAAATTCTTTTTGAGCCGACCACAGACCTCTCATCTTATCACGTCACGTATACTGGACGCAGCCCTGAGAAGCGCCGGCCCGGAGCATTTTGGCGGCACAATTCAATCAAGGATAGCACTATACAGCAGGGTCACCGACCAAGATCTCAGGAAGCATCTATCTGATTTGGTGCGACAAGGCCTTCTGAGCACTCAAGAGTGCACGCTTCACAACTATCAGCACCATACTCGCCGCATCTTCCCAAAACGCCGTGCTAGAGCCACAAAGATTATTTACCGAGTGACCAGCGCAGGATATGAATGGCTGAGAAACCATGAAGAACAAGAAGAGCAAAGAGGAATTGCGCAAATTAATTACAAGAAGGGCCTGTAAAGTTGACTTAAAGGAACCCGGAAGGGATGACTTCTAATGAACAAATATCAAGGCTGCTATACGTTCCTTCTTTCATCTGAGCTCAGAGACTATAAATGAGGAAGTTTGGTAAGACGAGCAATGGCATGAGGTGAATACGAATAGCTGCTTTTCCTGCGAGGGGATGATGATAATAATAATAATTGAGGTAGCGGCCCTCTTTTCATAAGTTTATCTTTCAGAGAATAGTACCAGTTTCTCGGAGCAGAGCAGCAAAACATAATATGCATAACCAACCCGATGAGGGAAGTAAACGTACAAAATCTCTTGTTCGCACATTCATTATAAACACACATGCCGAGTAGGCGGCTTCATTTCAGGCAGTAAAGCGGCAATAGGTGGAAGATAAATAATTAAGACTACATTTTGGAGATGGGGATGCTTATTTGTGGAAACAGTTAATGCCAAAATCCCCTGCTAATTTTTGTCTTAATGTCAATCCTCAGCGCTATCTAGATTGCAGCTAGAGGAAGCTAATGGCATTAGGAAACGCCGAAATTTAAGGTACTTTGCTGCACTCAGAGATATAATATCTGTCATTTCGTTATAAGGTATACTGGCCAGGATTGGTGGGAGCGATCCTACTGAACCAATTCTCAGGGTACTGGCAGAGAAGCTGTGGCGCGAAGTCGCCCGGAGTTACAACAATAAGAGACCTTTAGCCATCTGAAAATAAGATTATGAATGTGCAGGTATAACATTATCGATGGTCCTACCATCACTTTAAAATAGCTCTACGAACGGTTTGAAACCTAAGAGCCTGAATCTCTAGCGTCATCACCCTCTTAAAAAAGTCGCCGATCTGGGCCTTCGACAGACATGGACACGTTGCTAATCAGGACTATTATTTTATAGTATAGAACACAGGCTAAAGTATGTCAAGATTACAAAACCTAGGTTCCAAAAATATCCCTCCCACATCCTACGACAAAGCGAGGATTTACTCAAGCTCAGATACTGATAGGCATGTAGAATTATCACACCAAAAAGAAGCTAAAGTTACCGGCAGAAGTGACGAAATCTCGCTGCATATAGGGCTAAACGCGGAGAGTAAATAGGAAAATGTCATCATCATCATCTTCTGCAGCAGAGCTTACGCCTAATGCAAATCAGAAGATTTTACAGTATCTGAATGATGCTTTAGCAATGGAAAATGCGTCAGAGGATCGAATACAATCGAGACTGCAGGAGAGCATAGTGGAGGATACAAAGTTACAGATGCAAAACCATCTCGAGGAAACTCGGAGTCAAAGAGAAAGATTGAAGCAATTAATTACCAGTCATGGAGGCAAACCTACGGATGCCAAAGCTGAGCTGCCAATCCTCAAGCCAAACACCATCGATTTGGTTAGGGACGACTTGACATCTTTTTCAAGTACCAAGGCCAACGGCATTACAAGCTCAGAAGATTCGCCTGCTAGTCCTTCGGTCAATTCAATAGTAAAGGAAACTGATGATATACGGTTTGCGCCAGAAAGGGAACTAATCCAGGCAGAACGGGATGCTACAATAGAGTATGGGGAGATTGTAAAATATAAGTTGCTTCTCGAAATTGCAAAGAAGATAGGTGCCATGGATGCTGTCCCTGTCATCGACCAAAACCTAAAAGAAGAAGAACAAATGGCAGAATGGATTATTGCCAATACGCCAGCCTTGCTGAGGAGAGTTTGGGCGCAGATCGAGGTGTCTGCAGGCGCTAGGACCGTCCCTGAGACTTAAACTTTAAAGGATGAAAAATACACTTAACTTCTTACAATCTCCTGGGCTAGGGCTATTCGCTCGATGTGCTTGACTATAAGGTCCGCTTTTGGTTCGCTCACTCTGAATATTGGTATTCTCGGAATCTGAGATGAGAAGAAGCGGATCAATATGACGTTTTGATTTCTTACCTAGTAATACTTGTTGTCTTGAAAATGTTTGTTCAAGTATCGCAATAACAACACCATCGCAATTATTTGCTCATGATATCATTGCGCCAAAAGCACCTGCCTAGACAGCTTTGCATCAATGATATACAGTGACTCAGTTTTATTTTGAACACAATGTCATCCCTTTCAAAAACTGGCCTGTTAAGTATTGGTGGTTAACTCTCCTATGTAGGAATTTTTTAGTCTTCTCTGCTTACACGAGTCGGGAGAAAGTCTCCTCTTATAATACGTCCGTAGAATGATCTTCAAAAACAGACATATGGGACTCAGGTAGAGGATTACAGTCCGGGCATTCCTCAAAGCAAAGTCTACCGTCAGTTTCAACTGCCAATATCAATGCCGTTCCCTTGCAGGTCTGGCAAACAAACATACCGCTTAACTCACGCTATTATATAATGGCGTAGCTACCTTAAAGCTTTTTTGTTTCCAACCCAGTCATTATATAACAATGTTATATGATATTTCCTGAAGCCTTGCCAACCTCGAGCAAGGCCGCCACTATTCTTGTGACGCTTCAAGGTCGCCTAATCGAAACGATAATCTTATTGTAAGGGCTAGCCGACATCCTATGCCTAGGTTCCAAACTCGGGAAATATCAAACATAGATTTCATGTTCATACTACAGTAGCAGAACCTAAAAGTTGCTGGAGCGAGGTTGACATAAAAGGCCAGAAAAAGCGCTTACAATAATATATTAAAGATGGTTCCCCTTGACAGGTAACATCCAAACTTCAGTAGATAATAGGTAGGATCGATTGTGACGGCTAGCTCCAAAAATAATAACCAGACCCAACGCATAGAGAAATTAGTATCTATAAAGTTACCTGTGTACTCTACACTACATTACGGCTCCTAAATCCTGCCAGCTCAGCTAAGTGCCAAGTTATTAGAAATTAACCGACTTGTCAGACCAACCTTTCGTCAAAACGTCATACCCTAGGATCGACTTCACTGCTCTAACCTTCTTTAAATATCTTAAGTTGCCCTGTTCCCTCAGGGCTTACAACTAGACGATCCTTCATCCTCCGCAGGTAATCTGCCAAGTACTCTTCAGCCTCCTTCTCTGTCTCAAATTTAGCTTCGCCCCTAAATGAGCCGTTCTTGTCGATAAGGCTCACCGCGCTCCATAATCCATTCCTGCCAAGCCTCTTGACCACAAACATGATGTAACCTTTCCTAGTACATACCGCGCATATTTAATACAACACTTTCTCTTCCACATAGCATCTCTGTCAAATGTTTTTTGCATTAGGGGAGATTCAGTGCACCACCAACAGCTTAATTAAAAACTTCTGAAGATTATAATTCGTCTTGACAGATTCGGAGGCCCGGTTTACCATAAATGTTCGGGAGGGAATGGTTGAGCTTGAAGGTAAGGAAAGCTTTGTCGATAAGCATCTAGAAAAATTTCAGGAAATTTTCAAAGTGGCGGTAAAGGAAGCGATAACCCGTGGTGTAGAGCAAAGCCTTGAATTGAAAGAGCCTACTGCTCAGGCTGCTCTGCCTGCTGAACTTGTGAAAAATAAAGAAAACTCAAACATAAGTGAGAGTGCAGTGTTGCAAGCTCCCAAGCTAAATGGTAGCGGCATCAAACATTCTTCGAGACCTGCAATAACGATACATCCAATACCTGTCGACCTAAAGGCCAACGAAAACAAGATTGGCCTTCGAGAATTCTACGCAGATAAAAAGCCAGCCAACCATTATGAAAAGACAGCCGTCTTTGTTTACTACCTTACAAAGTTCAATAATCAATTAGAGGTCAAGTTCGGCGAGATATTGTCGTGCTATGATGAAGTGAATGAAAAGAAACCCAGTATAGCAGATATTGTCAAGAACTCCATCCGATACAAAGGGTGGCTCGATCAGGGCTCAGAAAAGTACACAGCATTACTTACGATCTCAGGAGAGAATTTTGTCAAATTTGATCTACCATCCCAAAATGGAAAAGCAGAGCAACCTCAAGCCATTTCCAGTTACTAGGCGCGCCACCAGTCAAATCCAACAAAATCGACTTTTTTCTGTTTTAGTTTTGGGATTGCTAAGATGAATTGCTTCCTTACTGTGGTCGCAAGTCTACCGGCGAGAACAATACCCGTAGCAGCAAGATCGTCTGTAGCCCTATACACCTGCACTAAATACGGCGCGTGATCGATCCCTGGTCCATGTTCATAAACAGCAAAGTCGCATCCAAACTTGATGCCAGGCGTGACAATATATCCCTTGTCACGAAGGTTGTGATAAACCAGATAGTCAGCATCAAAGTCTACATACTGTTTTTTGCATATTTTCTTTATCTTTGCTAAAGGAACAGATTTTCCGTCACTATGAAATATTTCCAACCTTTTCTTCTCTACCAGGTAACATCCTTCTATGAGATCGAGTACGAGTGGCGCATCAAATTCAGTACCCTTAGGCTTTAGGATTCCAAGCGGTTTGCCATAATAGCCACTGCTAAAAAGATTCCTTGAATGCGAAACGTCCCAGACTACTATCCGGTTTTCAACCAGCCTGGCGCTAATCATTTCTTACATGCTGAGGGCAAGAATTGTGAACGAATCAGATGCTTCCTGACATTTGTCAACCATGCCCTCGATGCCTTCAACAGCGTCTTTGAGCAGTAGCAGATCCTTAGTATTTGAAATTTCGCTGAGCACTTTAAGAATCAGTGCTCTGTGCTTTGCATCTACTTGACGCTCAAGAGTTTGAACATCCCGTGCAATGTCTATTGCATTGGGGGGATTGATCGAAAGAGCTCGGCCCATTTCGTTCAATTTAAAAATAGTATCTACGACCATGCCTACCAGCTGCTTTAGATCCTCGTCAAATGTGGCTTTCTTTAAGGTAGTGGACTTTACATTGGCTAGTCGGAACGCAATGCCGCTGATGTAGCCGGCAATATCATCAATAATGTAAGCAGTTCTAAGGATGTCTTCTCTGTTTGCCATGAGGCTGCCAATCTCCGCAACCTCGCGGGTGATGTTCCTACAGAGGTTTTCCACATCTTCCTCAGTCCTTGTCATGCGTTCAAGAAATTGGTTAGTATTCGTTTCGTCTCCCTTGATGAGTGAGGCTGTCAGTGTCGATAAGTCTCTTGAGGAATTTAGGATTTTTGTGATTTCATCCTGTAAAACCGCCAGAGCCTTTCTTTTGGCCTGAACCTCTAGTTCCCCGCGGTACAATATAACCAAACTGACCCGTCAGGCTAATAATTCTATCGTTGCTATCGGCGGATTCATTACTGTGATCTATAGTTTTGTTTTTTTCCATCTGTGGCAACGTCCTATCAAAGGTTCCAATACTCGCTAGTTATTCAAGTATCGTTTGTGCTGTAGGGTAGAGTTACCTTATTCATACCGACACGAACATAATAATAATAATAACTACACCTACCTTGGTTATCGTTAGAAAAGCAAGGGCCAGCGAACGATTCAAATTGGCACGATAGGATGTCTGTGTATCGGTGTTCCCAGAGGTTGACAAATACTGTAGAGCTTTGGAATGCTAGTTTTCTGCAAAGCTGAATATTAAAGATAGCAAAACCTTTCCAAAATCTGCTTCCGATATTGATATCGAGCTAGGAAACAAATGACGACACGCGAAATAACAACGAGTGAAAAACGTACCAAACAGTGAGCCTACCTAAGCACCTTTCCTATTGACGAACAAAAGTAGAAAAAAGAGATTCTTCGTTTGTAGGGAGGTTAGAAACGTCTAAGGAACTTGGGCTTGAGCATATCTGGATGGGATCTCAATCTCCTAATCAAGTCGAGCATCTTTTCTTTGTCTTTCGGCATCGTACCTCCTATGGAATAAACATTTGAGGCATGATTTGCTCGGAAGATCATCTGCCTGCTGGGACTGAGGTCAACAATAAGCCTTTCTAGCTCATCTAGTATATCTAAATCATTTAGCTCGACAAATCGCTCACCGAATTTTTTCATGAATTCATCATATATTCCCTCCTCAAGGTGAAGTGTTAGTGCTCCAGCATACTCAGGAGATGTTTCGTTCAGTATGCTAGCGGTGTCTGCAATATGCTCCTTGGTATATCTCTTGCCTCCAAGCCCTAGGATCACCATGCAAGACAGGATATATCCATGCTGCTTAAGTTTTAGGCAAGCCTGTACGATCGTTTTGTGTGTAGCGCCCTTCGTAACCTTCTTAAGCACAGTATCATTTCCGCTTTCGATGCCGACATACATCATATTGAGTCCAGCAGCCCTAATTTCCCCTAGCTCATTGTCCTTCTTCTGAAGAACGTTCTTTGGCATAGCATAACAGGAAATTCTTTCAAGGCTAGGAAACTTCTCGCGCAGGTATTTCAGAGTTTCTACCATCCTATCCGTTGGAAGGTTGAGTGCATCCCCATCTGCCAAAAAAATCCTACGAGTTTCAGGATAAAACTTGGCTGCCATGTCCATCTCTGCTTTAATTTCTTTCCAAGGTCGCTCGACATATTCTTTAGTGCGGTACATATTGCAAAATGAACATTTGTTGAAGGAGCAACCAAACGTTACTTGGAATATGGTCGAGTCAGCCTCTGACGGGGGGCGATAAAGGGGGTAATCATAGACTATTTCCATTCTTACAACAGCGAGATAGAGGGGGGATGTCGTTTATTAATTGTTTTATAATGGACTCTTTTCTCTGAAGTGTAATATTGTTTTGGATATGAGCACTATGCTTAGTAGACATCTTTTTTAGCGACAAGAGGAACCCGTTCAAGACAAGCATGCTAAAAATGAAGATTGGCAGGTTTCAAATCAATCGTCTGGAATCGAGGTATAGGTTCATCAATTTTTGAATTAAATTCTGATTGTCATGTCATTTAGATGGGAGGGTCAGTTCGTCGCGAGATCTTCATCGCTTTTTGCTCAGCCTGGAGCAGCAAACTCACTTCATCCCCTTTTACATAAAAAGGTGAAGCCACTTAAATCTTAATACTGTCTCGCAGTTTCCTGTACTTTCCAAATGCCATCAAGATGCGAGCACCGCAGTCTTAACAGAGGGATACATCTAAAATCTTGCAGACGCAGCGATGCCAGTTAAAAGAAATCGGCGGTCCGTATTTGTTCTCGTCGCATTCCGCTTTCTCTTTCAATGTGTTAATAATCCATTCATACATATTTTATACACCTGACATGAAAAACACATCTTAGGTCATACTTCAATTGGAACAAAACAGCTGACGGATTATTCTTGGAAAGAAGCACCTAGTGTTAGTTAAAACTTTAGGTAATGAATGAATTCCCTACTTACTAACTATTTTATGTATCCCCCCTGTTTCATAAACCAGGGATCATTACTCTATATCCTGTTTTGCGACATTAATCCAAATTGATTGGTCTTGATCCTTTCCCTAGTTGAACACCTGCAACACAGCTAGGAGGTCAACGTCTATTAAAGAACCCCTTAAATGCGACGTATTAACATACATTTTGATGAAACCAAATCTATACTTTGTTGGGATCCTATCTGCGACTTTTTTAGTCTTAAGTGGGCCGGCTAGTTTCGCAACCCCTACAGATCCAAGCCTTTCTGTGGAAACGACGGACCAGGCAGGAACGTCGACTGAAGGAATTGTAACAGTATCAATTGGCGAAGGCAGTAACGCAACGATTCAACATTATACATACGCTCCCCAGACAGTTGAAATCAATGCAGGAGAAAGTGTCACTTGGTTCAGCCCAGCTGAATTGTCTGATATTCATACAGTAACTTTTGTACAAGACCCAAGCATCGTCTCCGACATACTATTGCCATTTGCTGCTTCTGGAGGCGGACTAACTGATTTTCAGCTGTTACAGCCGTTTAACCTTGGTGAGCCTCTCATTATACCTACCCCTGATGGTGGAGAAGCAATTGTAGCGTTGAATAAGCAAGCATGGTATCCTGCAGTATATGATGCAAACAATCAGACAACCTACCTAAATGGTACAGACATACAAACATCGCTTAACAGCACTGTAAAGGTGCTGAATTCTGGCATTATAATTCCCCCGACACCCGCTATGAGTGGAGGTCAACAAAACAGCAACGAAACAGGCACTGTAGGAGAACAGCAGACAGGTTCTGGATCCTCTGTAACCAATGATACGACTACAAACACTAATGCAAGCGGCACCACGACCGATGTCCTCGCAGTCCCAGACAACCAAGGAATATCTCAGCCCGCCGAAGGGGAGACCGCAGAACAACAATTGGGCCCACCATTTCCGCCAGTAAGCTCCTTTACCGTGACATTTGAGGAACCTGGAATGTATCCATATTTCTGTGCGATACATCCATGGATGAGTGGCCAAGTTGTCGTACGAGGAGAGACGTCAACTGAACCACAGCCACAGAATCAGACTCAAACTCCTGGAGCTGGTGAGCAGGGGACACCAAACCCTATCTTTGGCTGATTGGAGCTGCATCTCTAACCCAGCTACGACCAGTCCACTTTTCTTTTTTTATGTTATCATGACGTCCCCGTGCTCACAGAACGTTATCCTTGTTTCCCGCCGATGGCTTCTGACAGCCAGAAGGCACTAAGAAAATTTATCATTCATCCTAATGCCGTGCATGCACCCCCTTTGTAGCAATCATAGATGGAAAAATACATCTCATACGTCATCAAAGTGTTCAAAATAACGAACCCTGTCAGTTTCATGTGGTTTGCACTGTGTGCTTTCATACTCCGATTTATGACATCATCCTAAACTGACTGAGCTGACGCTGATACCTGACAGGGGTTTGATTAAACTCGATCGCAAACATATATGCATCTACCCTATAGTCTAGGTAAAATTCCATCGAGATTAAGTATGCTAGGCTTCTTCTGTAGGAGTAGCATGAAAAATCTAATACATTTTGTCTCTTGAGACAAATATAGTTCTGCTAATAAACCCTATTCGCTATCACATGATGTACATGGCCAAGATAAAAGAAGATACTAATATACCGAGTCCAAAGATCAGAAAAAAGCCCGATTTTTTCCTCGTATGCATGCTTATTTTAACACTGCTGATGGCTATGCCTTTTCCAGGCAACCATATGCCATCATCGGTGCAGGCACAAACGTCCGAAGAAAATAGCACCGAGGCTCAGGAGCCAGCCGCTGGAATAAACGCAACTCAGAGTCTAACTGGTGAAAATGAAACTACCCTTGATGATGGCAATCTCGGTCAGCAGGACGATGACTCGTCAGCAAACCTTTCTACTCTTTCGATAACTAGTACGTCTACCGCAGAGGTCAGGCCAGACAGGTTATCTGTCACTGTCGGGGTAGAGACTAATGGCACAACTGCACAAGAGGCCGCATCCAAAAATAGCAACATAACGGCCTTAGTAATTGGGGCACTTAGAGGATTGGGCATTAACGAAGACAGGATAGGAACGAGCAGCTATACGGTATCTCCCGTTTATGAATATATCCAGCCCCCGCAACCATGCATTGAAATCTATCCTCCCCCTCCTGGATGTGAAACAAAACAGCAAATTATCGGCTACCGAGCCGCGAACACCGTGACCGCAACACTTGACGTTCCATCCTTGAGGATGGCCAGTCAATCTGTCCCCGACATAAACGCTGGTCAGGTAATAGATGCAACAGTTGCAGCTGGTGCAAACCGTGTCGAGAGTGTTACGTTCTTTATATCAAGTGATAGGCAAGAGGAAATACGTGGCACCTTGATTGGAGAAGCGATAACCAACGCACGTCAAAGAGCAGGTTTTGCAGCAGAAGCCCTTGGAACGACAATAACCGGTGTTGCGAGTGCGACAATAAACCCGGTGGACTTTCCAGTATTCACTGTCGGCCTCCGAGAGGCCGCCGCTGCAGGGGCATCCGATAGTGTGTCAGCTCCTACACAAATTCTGCCGGGCCAGCAAGAAGTCTCAACAACAGTAAATGTGATCTACTATATCGGCGCTGAAGGCTCAACAAATCCTTAAGATGTGTTGTGCAAACGTGGATGCAAGGATGGATGGATCCTTCATCCTCCATATTCTTTCTTTTTTATTTGTCTTTCATTTAGAGTAAGGCAGACGCTTAGCTGATGATAGTTATGATAACTGCTTATAGTGCTGACAGTTCTAGGGCCCGGGAACATTTAATATCTAAGCAAGCCCGCCTAGGATGATATCTTCTTGGCACATAGATCATTATCCTCATCTAGCATTTATCCCATTTATTTACCCTCAACGCATTCCAAGCATTTTACATGGGTTCAGCTGCTGTAACCGACAGATTAGCAATTGAGCCAAAACTGCCCTTCAAGAAGAGCTCATAATAATAGGGGAGCCTTGGTATCCTTTCAGCAGCTCCTTTCGTCCCGATGAATACTGGAGTTGAGCCTGTTAGGGATTGTCGCAGTTCATATGAACATACATAGATCACTAGATCATCTACACAATAGTTTATTTCCGGAGGGGGGATTATCCGATCGTAACTTGTCTGAGACCCATTTCTCAAAAAAGATCTCTGAAATGATTCCACGTATGTTCGCATTTTTTCTCCGTACCTGAAGACTTTTACTGCATTTTCATAATCAGGCTTAGATTTGAACTTTAGACGGTATATCACCAAAGTCTCTTTGAGGTTCTCCATGAGTATGACCACAACCTAGTCAAGCTAGCTTGAATTAATGAGCCAATGAAGCAATAACCGTCTGTACTATTATAGCTTTCTTAATCGACCTAAGTTTTTATAGAGCAAGAATTTGTGAAAGGTGTTTCAATTCGATATCAATGGGTTAATCTCACTAACACTACGAGCAGTCGCAGGAGAAATCATAAGCAGGCAAGCAATCTAAACTCGTGACATGATCCATGGTCTAATTTGTTTTCTAGTAATTACTTAATGAGAGATTATTCAACAATATTCAAAGGCGTCATCAATCCTCAACAAAACCAGATGCTGCGCGTGCAAAAGATGGACTTGAAATACTCTTTGAAGTGAGTCATATGGGGAAGCAATAGGAAACGATGATTTAATGTAACTGACTAGTTAATTGTATGACCGCACTTGGTTTTAAATCTTGAAATAGCATTCCCTGATCTTGGTATGTGAAAATATACAGCTCTATATAATTACAAACATTCCAGTGAGGAAATATTTTACAGGGTTCCAGAACATTTCCAAGGGATTACTCTATTGAAGTGATTTAGCATATCTTAAAAATTTCATACGACTACGTCTTGTGCACATTGCAGGTGATTTTTAATTATTATGTTGTGCACTCTCCTGCATGGAAGAAAGTACAACAGGCAAGAGAGTGAACCCTGATCAAATACCTCGAGCAGATGATAGCCAGAGCGACACCGGGCGAGTCGTAAGTGAACAAGCAGGGGTTCAAGGCCAAAGGAAAGAAGTTAACGTGGAAAGCTATGCAAAGGTTGCGGCTATAGGACAAATCTTAAAAGATATGAATTTTCCAGCTGGCAAAAATAGGATAATATCTTTTGCCAGACAACAAGAAAGTTCTCCGACGGATAACAAGAACGTGGATAGAGAGGGCATATTATCTGCCTTGCAGAACCTGGAAGACAGAGAGTATCAGAACGTATCGGATGTAACAACGGCATTGGGCTTGGTGCACTAAATCAGCAGAACTTATTTTTTTGTTAAGATAGATCCGTCCTATGTTCCCCTTTCTATTGCTGATCTTTTTTTGGGTCCTCTGTGGAATAATGTCTCTTGTCTCGCCTTACCAAGAACTTCTTGCCTTCTCTAACTTAATCCTCTGATATTGTGATTCGTGATTCTTAAAAGGGATCGTACAGGACTCCTGTTGATACTCAGGATAGTGAATCAGCCGATCTAGCCAATATTATTAAAAGTTGCTCCGGGTTATTCTCAACTACAACACTCCTGCACAATGTTACTATTACCATGATCCTCTTACGTTCCAATAGGTCAGGGTAGAACTTGGCTAGCAATGGCCGACTCCTATTCCACATCCTCTTCGTCGAGCGATGGTTTGGTTCCTACAGAAAATATTTGGTACGAGTTCGAAGTTGTTTAATGCTGCCTGACATAGACACTGTAATTGCTGGCGGATCAATGAGTGCAATGGCTACAAGGACATCGTCTAACTTCTCCAGGTTACATTTGATTATCGTTATGGATTCATTTTCTCTCTGTTCTACGACCCCTATAGCTGCCCTTTCTGTAGCAATTGTACCAAAGAGCTCGCAGAATCTTATTTTAATAATATTGGCTAGATCGGCTGATTCACTATCCTGAGCAATGGAGAGATACCGTCGTTTAGGTCGTCTCTTTAGCATGAACAACATTCCTCGCTAGTCTTCCCTCAAGCCATTTTGTCATAGTGAGCCAATAACCCCGTGGATCTATGCCCCCGGTTCTTAAAATTGCATCAAAGCAAGGTCCTGAAACCATTTCGTATTTTGATGTTGCTCCGCTTGAAAGGATGAGCTGGCAGCGGGCCAAATGGCAAAATTTAGACAATTCACGCAGGCTATAAAACCATTTGCCAACCGAGGCGCTGTCCATCTTTCTCAAGGGACTGATTGTCATCTCAAGTCCTGTGCCTTTCTTGACTTTCTTCTTCAACTGTTTCTTAAATCTTCTAAAGTCGCTTATTATTAGAATGTCTATCGGCTCATCTGCGTTTTCTGAAACCACCAAATAGGCATAATCCACTATTTTAGATGGTGCTGCTCTTAACCTGTAAATTGCGCCCTCATCTACTTTTCCGTTAAATGGGATCCCAACTCTGCTGATTGAAAGCGCCTTAATGGTTGAGGCTATATCAAAGTCCACGCTCACGCAAAGATCTATCCGGTTGAAGACCAGCCCCTCCCCCGTCCAATATACGAATTTACAGCTATCCTTGTAAAACCTGCACATTTTTTCAAGTCGAGCACAACTTCCTCCGAGTCTACATGTTCAAATCCGAGCGAAACAAACCCATGTAGCTTTGAGCAGATCCTGAAGGCTTGAAACGTCTTACTGGCTTGAACCGAATTCTTACTGCATCAGTTTCTGACAGCGATATCCTACCTTGACATATCCTCTGCTTGTCAAGACGAATGTAGAGATTACCTTTTTCATCGGCATACTCATCGATTAAACGAGAAAGGTGTTCCCTGTCCGTACTGTTTAAAAGGGATACGACCCTCTTAGCCAACGAGCCTGCCTCCTGGCTCGAAATTATTGCCTTCTGCAACATGATCTTATTCTTGTAGTGTCCCTCTGAAGATGTGCTGGAAAATCGTTTTGAGGGGACCGCTAACATTTCTTCTACTGCCTTGAGAACCTTGTCTTCATCTTCTGTGGCATGGAGAACAAGGTTAATCTCCGCTGCAGCAAATTTGAGGGGATTTTCCTCAGACATCTGAAAAAATACTATAAAAATAGTTTAAAGAGTTATGCCCTGTCATTGAGCAGGTTGCGGTGGAGATTCCATTGTTTTGGCTTCGTTAACCGATCGTGATTCAGCTGTCGATATGAGCTTTGTCTTCCTAATCCCAAGGTGACGTATTGCAGTTATTCTTTTTGCTTCTTCAAGCACATTGGCTCCGAGCTTACTATTGGTCTCCCTTGCAATATCTTCACCCTTGCTCCCAGTAATTTCTTGTATGAATTGATCAACTGTCATCTGAGGAATTCTCTCAGCGAGGATCTTCTGTGCTATCAACCTTATCTCATGTTTTTTCGAGGAGTTAACTCGGCGCAGGGTAAAAGCTACCATTGCGACTCTAAACGTATGACCGTCTATTGTAGTATAGTCATGAGTAAAAGTGATCATCGAGCTACCTCTTCGGATAAGGCTCCTGAGAAACTCCTTGGCATATTCATGACCCTTAAAGATAGTACTTGCTACACCATCGCTTATCCTGTCTATCTCGATAAAGACCTTGATCTGGTGCTGATCCATGCTTTGATCCGGGTTCCCTTTCATCATGTCGTGCAGCGTATTTTCAATTGTACGTCCCTTTATTTGAGTCGGATCCGTGACTGGAATATAGTTAATAGACATCTGTGGCTCGAAACCTGACGGCTTGTTGACAATTACCCACTGCTTGTCGCGCCATTTATCCCGAACCCTGCCCCCCTTTCTCGCTCCTTTAGCCATAGATTGTTCTTCTTCCCATTCTTTGACTAAAATGAATTGTATATATACGATGCGTCATTTGCGAGGCCCTATCTGCTTGACTCCTCCCATATATTTTTGGAGCACCTCGGGTACTTCTACTGCGCCATTTGATGTCTGAAAATTCTCTAGGATTGAGACCATAGTACGCTCCGTTGCGACTAGAGTGCTGTTAAGCGTATGTACAAGCCTTGTCTCCTCATTCGTCTTGTCTCGGAACCGTATACCAAGTCTTCGGGCCTGGTAATCCAGGCAATTTGAGCAAGATACGATCTCTCTAAAGGCATTTTGACCCGCCATCCAAGCCTCTATATCGTACGTCTTGGATGATATCTTGCCTGTATCTCCTGAACAAAGTAGGACTACCCTGTAGGGAATCCCAAGCTGCCTGAAAAACTCCTCAGATAGTGAAAGCATCCTCTCGTGTTCCCTCCACGACTCATCTGGGCGGCAGTATACGAACTGCTCCACCTTTTCAAACTGGTGAACACGAAATATCCCCTTCATATCTCTGCCATGTGCACCTGCCTCCTTACGGAAGCATGTGCTAAAACCCGCATATCTCAAGGGAAGCCTTATGCCTTCAAGTATCTCTTCCATGTGCATGCTTGCTATCGCATGTTCGGATGTCCCAATCAGATAAAGATCCTCGTGGTCTATCTTATATATGACATCTTCAAAGTCGTCCAATATGATAGAGCCTACCATAGGTTCTTTTCTAAGCAGGTATGGAGGTTGGACAAGCGTATAATTATGCTCTAATAAAAAGTCAAGCGCAAAGTTGACAAGTGCCTGATTCATCTTTACTAAGTCATTTTTCAGGAAGTAGAACCTAGCGCCCGATACCTTAGCGGCCCGGCTCAGATCAAGCAGATCAAGCGCATTCGCAAGGTCAATATGATCTTTTGGCACGAAATTTGGTTTTTTTACCGTGCCATAATGGCGAACAACTATGTTGTCGTGCTCGTTCTTGCCGACAGGTACGGTCTCATTTAACAAGTTGGGCAATGTCATCATGAGCCGATTGAACTGTTCGTCAATTTGAGTTGATTCTGATTGTGTATGCCCAAGTAGTGTGCTTATTTGCTTCATCTCATTGAGTTCAAAAGATGAATCTTCTTTGGATCTTTTCTTGTTTGCGATGGTTTCTGAAAGCAAGTTTTTTTGCCGGCGAAGGTCCTGAGTTTTGATAATAAGATCTCCTCTGCGCTTTTGCAGGTTTATCAACTCATCTATCGGAAAATCAGGCATATTCCGATTTATCAGCATCCTGCGAATCCTTTCGGAGTCATCTTTCAAAATTCTAGGGTCTAACATGCGTGAGGCATCACTTTCTTTGCTATTGAAATATGCTCAAGAATCTCGTCGAGGGTGCTCACAATTGTTGCAACTGGAACATTATTGCCCTTCAACTCAATGGTCAGGGTAGAGCCTCTCGAAAAGATTTTCATTGACAGACCCTTTGGGAAGTTAACATTATCTGGTATTAATGCATTCATCGTCGCTTTTGCTTCTGACGCATAGGCGAATAGAATCTCAGCCTTCACTTCAATCTCAAGATGACGACGTGCTAACTTTTGCACCACTTGTTTCCGCCCTCACATTGAAAATAAAATCCTCAAGAGCAGGAGAAGGGATGTTACATGTAGCGGCCTCCGAATATCCTTGCCCTTCTCCATTTAATGCTTTTGTGCACTCTTGCAGTATAGCCCCTAGGTTTACTTGTGATTTGCAATCTCTACATTTCCTTGAGGAGAACTTGTAAAGTCCGTCCTTTGTAAGGGTCCGGACAAATAGTATTTTACCCCGAAGGTACGGCGACCCGCTGAGGATAGTTGATACCTCACCTAGAAATTCCTCCTCCAGGATACCGTCACCATTTATAAAAGTAGTCTTGCCGTCATCAGACAGTCTCCACTTTTCACTAAAGATCGTGGATAGAACCCTCTTGAGGGATATTTTATAAGAACTTAGTATCTCTTCCCCCGCAGTCAGCGCAGCATTTCTATCACCCATACAGATCGCAATACCAACTCCAGAGTTTTTTTCTCTCCCACATGCATCGAGCAGTGTTGAAAATTCTCTTGCGTCTCTTAGTTGGCTTCGCTTGTCTTCTCTTGTGAGCGTATATACGTAGCCCACCAGATCGTCCCGCATTATATCGGATAACCTATTATTATCTGAGTTAGCAACGAATTTGGCTATCGCCTCGACCATCTCACTCTTTTCTTCTTGTGAAAGCTCTGCTGGGACACGCCAGTGACCTCTATTATCTTTGAGCTGTATGCCCGTGTTCTTGATCAATAGGTAACAGGCTTCTTTGTTCCAAGTGAGCCCATCAATATAAGGGCACAGCGTGTATGCAATCGCCTCATGTAGGGGACGTGTTTCTCTGCCAGTCAGTACGATATCAAGATCAACGCTTACAAGTCCAAGCGATTGAGCGGTCTTGAGTATTTCCGTATTTTGACCAATAAATGACTTTTTGTCTCCTAGGTCCTGTCTCTCAGCTACTGCTGAAACAACAGCGATTGCTGACAGGTCACGGTTCTTCGGCTCAAGTGTGCGTGCCACCAAGAAGGCCATTCCTCCTGCAGAAATTTCTTTTTCTCCATCTATGTCAAATTTCCATGGATTTAGTATTTGGTCATCATCATCTGTAGATATCTCTTGTTTGGAAACGTAATGATGATCGATGATCAACCATTTGTCGCCAAGTGCCTTCTTTAGAACTGGAGCCCAACCTGCTCCAAGGTCGGTTATGACATAAAAATCGCGGCCATCATCTTTCATTTTCTGGATTAAAGACCCACTCATGCCCGAGATCGTCCTCACAGAGTAGCGTGCACCCATGCGCCTGAACGCCTTTGCCATTATGCTACCCGACGTAATGCCATCAGCATTAAGGTGCGATATAATGGCAATCTCGTTCCCCCCTTCTACAGTCGCCCTCAACTTTTCACAGAAATGTTTAAGCGCATCTGGAAGCCTCTCGCTCATGGAAGGTACCTTTACTACTCTAGCTGGGCAATTACCGCAGCGTATTTCCAGTTCTTCGGAATCTTGCCCTCACGTTTATAATACTTGGCTAATCTGTGGATTTTAGACTCTACTAATTCAAGAGACCGGACGTTTCTGTGGTCGCTGTTATGAACTCTAAGGTGCTTCTGGAGTGCAAGAGCCTTTCTGACCAGCTTGTCCAAGTCTTCTGGCATGTCTGACTTTATACTGTTCTCGGTCAAAATACTGGTTAGATTCTTGCCCAGAACAGGCTTGACAAGTGGTATCCCATGTACATCTCTTAATCTCAATCCTATCTCACTTGGACTTAGTCCCTCCTTTGCGAGATCTACGACAAGAGCGGAGATCTGGTCTCTATTTTGGCTAAGCCAGGGCGCTGGACCCTTTGAGGTAGGACGAGTTGAATGAGACTTGCCATGAGTATGAACATGAATTCTGGCCATTTTGTGGGAGTATTAATGGGCAGCTTATATAAGTGGTTCTGCTCTGTATCTCGCAATTCTGATATGAGCAAATTGCTTGTGGTCTGCTTTCCAGAGAATAAGTTCCCGCAGAGCATTGGGCACACTAGTGGCCCCGTTACTTAAAGAAGCGTCTGTATTTCCCCGAGACCGTGAGTGGAAAAGATACTAGGGTGAGAGTAGTGATGATCTGCGTGAAGGAAATAAGAAGACCACACATGAACCAATCTAACTTATAGCATCGCATAAAAGGTTATATATTTGATTTCGAAGAGCTTATGTAATATGAATAAGCCGATTATAGCGGCGATAGCTGCGATAGCAGTATTTACTTCTACAGCGGGCACAGTTTTCGCACAATACGGAGGGACCGGCGGTAGTGTAGGAACTGCCTCACCAGAACAGCTACAAGAATGCGAACAGCTTGGAGTGCCGCGTGAGAACTGCAACGACGTAACCATTCTAGCCAAAAAGAGACTCACAGCCGCCCAGGAGAATCCAGCTACCGGTTCTGGAACACCAATGTTGTCAACTGAATCAGGCCAGATGACAGTGTTCATCGGCGTTCTGGCTGCCATCTTTGGTGGAGTAGCTGCAGCATTCTTCTTCAAAGGCAGAGGCGCCAAGCCAGTAAAGACCTAAGCTTCCTTTCTTTTTGTTTTATTCTAAATTTTCTTGGTCCCGATGGCACCTGATACCTTGATTGCCATCTAAAACGAACCAGATACCTCATTTGGTTATTGCCGCAATCCTGAGATACTGCGACGCTAATACTGGACCGCTAGTTATTATTACCAATCAAGTTCTCATCTGCCGAACCGACAAATATATATATTCGGATTTTTTTGCATACAGATAATGTGGCAACTTCAACAACTTATCGCGCAGATAGGTCCGTCGTACGACCCGCTGTTCTATGACGTCATGGTATACATATTCGGGACCATGCTGTTCGCTGTGTTCCTGTTAGGGGTCATCGCCTTCTGGCTGCGGAGAAAGGGACTTGGCGGTGGCGCAGCAAAAGAAAAGTGGGCACAAGAGCTGGAACGATACTTTGAGCGTGAACAGATCGGCTTAATTCCAGACGAAAAGCATCACTGGTAAAATTAGGCGGGGAAACGTCCCCGATATATTATTTTATTTATTATAGTATAATTACTAGCTCCTTTTCCTTATCTCCAATTGAGTGTAGTTATTGTCTTTCCATCAATGTATGCTGAGGGGTGGAAGCTTGCTAAGGCTATCCGAAAGTCGTGGATGGGAATAAGAAAAGTCAACATTGAAGACAACTTCATCGTATGTGAGATAAACAGCAACACGGTCGATCTTGCGTACTTTCTTACAAAGATGTTTGGGGTCGAGAAAGTAGCTATAGCCGAGAAGGCAACAGACAATTTCACAGGTCTTTCAGCTGCAATAGTTGAGGCTGCTAGCAGGATTATCGTACCAGGAGAGAGGTTTCATATAAAAGTCATCATTCAACCAACGGCCAAATGCGATTATTTGAGCCGGGATTTAGAGTTTGCAACCTCTAGCGCTCTTGCGTCTAGGTTAGCTTCAATAAAGGCCTTACCGGCAAAAACCGAGAATGAGGCCAGCCGACTTGTTCTGACAGTGATAGGCAAGGAATGTGCGTACATTTGCATCCAAATAATGGCAGCTCCGGGAGGGCTTATCAGTGGTTCACGGGGCAGAGTACTCGGCAGTATCCATGGTCCTTTATCGCTAATCTCATGTACTATGGCCGCAAAAGCAGGTTTTGATTGCACCAGCATCGTACTACCTTATCTTGACGACACTGATCTTGAATCTAACGCTAAGCTTGCCCAGACTTTTGCTACAAAAATAGGTAGAAAAAAACAGACAATTTTAGCAGTGCCGATCAAATTACCTGCAAAAGGTATGGAATGGGAAATACTCAGGGAAGAAATCGTTTGCAAGATTTTAATAGGGTGTCATAGCGGTAGAATCATTTTTTCCCTAACTACAGCAGTTCATCCAATTTGGTTTATAGAATCTCTGATTCGAGAAGCCATTTTTGCGGGTAAAACGCCCCTTGTCCCAATGCTGTTTCTCTCAAGTGAGCTTGGCAAGTATGCAGAAGAAGCCAGGATAGCTCTGACCATTTCAGCTTCTGACACTACAATAAGCAGACTACAAAAATATAAAGATGCAATTGACCTCGAAGCACGGTCAGCAATTAAACGTGCAAAAAGGCTCCATTTAGAGGTAGGACCTAACTATTTGCACGACATTATCGATTCCATTTAGCTTTTTAGCCAACGCCTGAAGCTTAGTTGATTTCTTAATGTAATCCGGCTCACTGAGTACTTTTTCGATCGCGTAGCCGAGCTGTTCCGGTGTCAATTGCTTTGGACTGACCATCACCCCCGCACCCAGTTCCGAAATCTTCTCACAATTTCCCAACTGCTCGCCGTGATTCTCGATAGGCACAGTAACTATGGGTTTGCCAAATTGAACCGCCTGCGACAGTGCAACGTGACCGCCCCTTAAGACAAGAAGGTCGCTTGCAGCAAATATTTCATCCCGCACAGGACACCACTCATAGTACCAACCTATCCTGCCGATCCTCATGGGTTCGCTTTTACCGCTAGGGTTACCTGCTGAGATTACAAATTGGATCCTCGGATCTAATCTTTTTGCTGTTTCGAGTGCAATCTTAAGTAATACTGGCCGCGTTTGGAGCGGACCGCTTACATGTATAAAAACGAGCGGTCGGGTCTTGTCAAAACCCAACACATTAATCACCTTTCTCACTTGTTCTTGATTTATCGAAGGTTTGGGTGAAGTAAACCCAACATATTCTAACTTTCTTGATGCGGAGCCTATGTCCCATACATTGTGCGCCGAAAGTGTAAAGGGCGGTGGAAGATCCGGCACTAACACTCTGTCAGCCATTGTCCACATAGAACCCAAGAATTCACCTACAAGATTTTCAAAGATACGTGACACGGCAAGATCGCGGAGTCGCGGCGAGAGTAATAGCTTAATTTGATTTAACAATACGACTGAAGGAACCTTGAGTAGTCTTGCTGCGATAAGGGGAGAGAGCCTGCTGTCAGACACAACCACGTCTGGAATGGACCTGAGCATAATGCGCGTCTCTTGGCTAACCTGCCTTGAGAAGTTGGCAAACCAAACAGGAACATTCGCGATGCTATCTTTGACGGAGAAGCCTCCTTCCATGCTCCAGGCAAACTCGACTGGTGAGACACTGGTGCACTTGTATCCTCTCAGTGAAACGTATCGTACAGCCTCACCGTACGATGAGAATCGTATATCTATTCCATCTTGCCTAAGATGGTCGGCCACCATGACCAGCCTACTCGCATGCCCGAGGCCTACTCCGTACGGAGCAAAGTATGCTGCGGAAGCCAACGGGGGAAGGAACGTAATCGGTCATTATATATCATTGTCATTGCAAACCCTTCTGACCCTGCCTTTTGGTTCGACCTCTTTGAAAACTAGTGCTTGAAATTTGTATAGTTTTGTGCTCGCGTCATGCCAAATGTCTACCGGCGCCCCTGCTTTGTAACATAAATTTGCAAGGTATTCCTCAGCATTCCACCTGAATTCGATAGGCACCTGTGGTAGGAGTAAGCCTGAGCCGTAACGCCATCGCAATATTAGACCATCTCTTCCTATTTTAATATCCTTTCCATACTCTGAGGGATTGTTGACTATAATCTCTTGGGGAGGAGTAAGTATGCTTACCTCGAAAAGAATATTGCCAAGCTCCTGGTGGTCCAAGGGAGGAAAGCGGGGATCCTCTGTTGCTGCTGCAATTGCTGCCTCTATCACTCCTCGGTACAAGGATTTCTCAGGAAGCGGAAAGCCAATACAACCTCGCAAATACTCCTGTTTGCTTTGGGTTACATAGTTAAGTGTTACAAAAATCCCCATTTTTTCTGGTATGTCCTTGCTAGGCGTGATAATAATGGATTCTCGCAGGTATTTTTCCACGGCTGTTCTAGCAAGGCGGACAAGCTCAGCCCCATGAGTGAGAGATATCAATTTCAGATAATTCACCTCGAACAGACTAAAAAATTCCACGGATCCTTTGTAGCTTTTCCTTCTGAGTTTTAAAAATACGGCACAACGGACCTCAGGACGCCATCTTGTAGTCTTCAATCTGACAAGATGATAAGGATCAAACAATACAACATCTTTTGATTATATGCAGTGCGATCCCCTATTCCAAGAAAGCGGGTGTCGATGGTTCTATTAGTAGCGCTGAGAAATACAAGAAGTTTTCAGATTACCTTTGGAGATATACTGCATGGACAATAAATGCTTTTTCAGATTATATTGATCACTATCAATAAAACATATTAACTCTCAACCCTCAAACTACTCGTAATCCCTTTGATGAATTGTCCTAACTGTGGCGCAATCATGGTATGGCTTAATGGCTCCGTATTGCACGACCCGCCCGTCAAGCAATACGAATGCAGGGTATGCCAGTTATTCGTCGTAAAGTATCAAGACGGCAATTATGAGATAGTGCCTATAGAGCAAGACATCCAGCGAGAACAAGGATGATTGAAATAAAGAGGGTCATTGGGACATACGCATTTATTGGCATGATCCTGAAAACCTGAAAAATTTCTACGCGGGAATTCTTGGTTTGCTATTATCTAGTAAGAACGAATTATTGTCATTTTCTTGAAGGCGACAAGACTATTCTGTTGATATTGATCACTTACGAGGTAGCTTTGACAATCATCGCTTACGTAGGTGGCGCACTGACGGACGCACCAAGTACCCACTTTGCTAGGGTGATATATGAGCAAGGTTCCTGTGCCGCCTGCAGGGGTCTCTTGGCTAGCAATACTATTCCTACAGAAAAAATCAGCTGGAATAGCAATGGGAAGTCGTTTTTGTTCCGGAACCAGCAGGTAATCTAGTCGAATTGATGCCTCAGGACGACGGCTTTAAAAAGCTAATATAATATTTCCTCCTTTCCAATTCCCATCAATGTATAACAAAACATCCGCTTCTTTGAGGGAACAACTTGAAGACAGCGATAAGATAATTGTACTTCCAGGTGTATTTGATGCCCTGAGCGCCAAGATTGCAGAGCACGTGGGGTTTGAGGCAATGTTTCAAACCGGCTATGGCTCGGCGGCGGCTCTGCTAGGAATGCCCGACTTTGGTTTGCTAAATTCCGGAGAAACAGTTGATAATGCTCTGAGGATAATCCGAGCCGTGAGGGTACCTGTCATCGTTGATGCAGACACGGGTTACGGCAATCCTCTCAATGTTTGGCGGCTTGTTAGAGACCTAGAGGGCCTTGGCGCTGCGGGCATATTCCTCGAGGATCAGGTATGGCCAAAGAGATGTGGCCATATGGTTGGAAAGGATGTAATATCAAAAGATGAGTACCTACCTAAGCTCAGGGCAGCTCTCGAAGCGAGAAGCAGTAAGGACTTTGTCATCGTTGCACGAACGGACGCACGGGGTCCAGTAGGATTAGAAGAAGCAATCGAACGAGGCAAAGCATATAGAAAGGCCGGCGCTGACATAATTTTTGTAGAAGCACCACGCTCAATTGAGGAATTAAAAAGGGTGGCCGATGAAATAGATGCCCCTCTTGTTGCAAATATGATAGAGGATGGGGTCACTCCAAACCTATCAGCAAGCGAGCTTCTAAAACTTGGGTACCGGATTGCAGTTTTTCCTCTATCTGCGATTTATAGCGCTACATTTGCAATGAGGCACGTGCTCACAGAGTTGAAAAATACTGGCACAACTAAAGCTGCTCGGAGTAGCATGGTAACATTCAAGGATTTTAACCAGTTTATGGATCTCGACCGCTTTACCGATCTCGAAAAAAGGTATAGCTGATGAAATTTCTAATATGAAGAAAAGACGTTTTTGTAAAACCCATGCCGCCTAATTTGATGTAGATCCGCAGCTAGCTGACTCGACCTGCAACATGAAAATGAAGTTACGCTACTGATAAGTATTAATTTCTGTCAACAACGTCTAATTTAAAACTTGTTTGCACATCCCCTTCTGCCCTGATCAAGTACACATGATACCCTTGTTGCTCAAGACTTGAAGCAAAAGAGACAGGGTCATTTGAGAAATGATAGATCCTACCTTCTTCTAAATATAATTCCATGAAACCTCGCCAGTGCGGTTCACCTACGATAATAGCATTAGCCTCAGTATTTTCATTTATGTATCTAATTGCCCTCAAAAGATTGTTACCATCTTGTACATCAAGAGAATTGAATTGCATTGTTACAGGTGCAAAGTATGTAATATAATCTTGGGCAGCTCCATAGAGGATAAACGGGTTATCATGAGGCGATAATGCGTAGCTTAGACCAATTACAGCAAATAATCCTAGTATAGAGCATGAAACGATCTTAGCAAAATTAGCCTTTAAGACGCTGACAAAACGTAAGATACCATAGGCGGCAAATATGGAGAGGAATACTCCTGTTATGATTATCCATCTGTCTGCAACAAGGAAGTTATTTTCCGGGAATAACAGCCATGAGAATGACCCTGCAAGAGAGATCAGGAGTGGGATCTTAAGCAGACTAGCTCGCATTTTCAAGAATCCAATTATTGCTGGAGCAGCAACTAGGACATTTACGACCATAAAAAAAATTAGAAGGTTTACTGGGGTGTAAAAATTAGGAATCTTAATGTTAGAAGTTCCCTGTGCGACAGTGGCCGTGTCTGTCTTCTGGTAATTGGGCTGATTGCTTGCGATCATTAAAACAGAGAATAGGGTTATGGCTACAGTAGCGGACAAAGCCGCGTTTCTGCTTTTAGTTATGATGAGGTATATTGCAAGCGTGACGCAGAATAGTGCTCCTATCATCCTGTCAGCAGCCACTGTGAATGCACTCAATGCTAAAATTATTGGAATTGCCTTCCGGCCCATCTCCTTTCTGTCAAGAAAGGAAAAGACTAGAAGCATGGCTGCCATAGCCAATACATCTCTGTGTAGATCCCAAAAAGTTCTCAGTACTGCCATTTGAAAAAAGGGAAAAATGGCCAAAAACATACTTTGGATGATTTGAAGCCTAAGAAGAGTCCTTCCTATATAAAATAGCGATAGACCAAAAAGGCCAGCTATACCTACTGCAGCAATTATGACTACAGACGCGGTTGGGATCCCCATTGCAGTCCTTAAAGCGTAAAGAATGGTGACATATAACGGAAATTCCATAGATATTGTGTTCCAGTGCTCATGAAAATTTTCAACTATCGGGATGTAATAATTTACAACGTCGTATCCTATAGGATTAGGATATGCAGCTAGCTCGGGTACGGCCCTTACTGCTATACAGATTATAAAGACTATTATCGCCATATGCCTCTCGCTTACAAGAAATGTAAATTTGAAAAAGGAAACGCTATCCACAATCAAATCTAAGGAGGCAACATTACTTTTCACAGTTATTGTCCCTTTATAGCGGTCTCAGAGAGGAAATACATAAAAAAAGAATTAGATAGAGGGAGAAAGTCATCAGTAGCTCATCTAATAGTTCATCGCTAAACGCCCAAACTTGCTGCCACTCTTTATAAAAGGAGCAATAATAATTTGGGGATTCGTGGCTCAAGTAGGTTAATGAAAGGATACAGCTACTTATCAGCAGAGAAAAAATTTATTTGCTTGTCCTAAACCGTGCAAATAATGATTAACCCAATAAAGTGTACGTTGTTATAGCGCATTCACAAGCCGAGTCATCTTTGCGAGGTTGATCTCAAATCCAAAGCGCTTTTCTTCTTTTTTCATATTCCTATACATCTTCATCATGAGATGAACGTGTCGTACGGTCCTTAATTTGCCATCCATCTTGAGTCTTACGATTTTGTATACGTCATCATAGTAATCAAAGGTGTCAAGTACGTTCTTACGATACCGTTTGAAATTAAATCCTTCTTTACTCTTGTCTAGAACGTCTAAAAATATGTCACAGCAGATAAGCGTTGGGATTATTCCTTCCCCTAGCATTGGGAAAACACACCCTATGGACTCTCCCACTCCTATTATATTACCATCAAAGAAAGGCTCCATACGCTTCGATGGCGCAAGCCTAATCGGCCTGCCTATCTTTTTGTTGACCTTGGCCTCAGGATGGCGTTTGAAAAAGGCATCAATCCCATAATATTTTTTCTCAATATCGCCTGCACCCATGTACCCACGCCCATTGCCTAATGGGAAATACCAGAAATATCCTTTTGCACCTTTGTAACCAATGACATAAAAGTCCTCTGCCCCGCTTACATTTTCAAGAAGGTATTCGTAAGCAGGTATCAAGAAGTCTTGGGCAGACTTTGGTAGAAGCGACCGATGTAAGCCAGTGCAGTCGATTACATAATCGTATTTGTCAATGACCAAGGCTTCTCTAGTCATCCTAGTGCCATAGGTCACTTTGACATCTTTCAGCAAATCATTTTCCCAACCATGTTTGTTATATGTAACGAGCCCTTTGAGACTAAGGATTTCTTCATTGTTATCAGGTAGCTGTATCTTAAGCTTCTGTCCTTCATGGAGGACATAATTCGCAAAATCAAGTCCAGCTTGTCTAGAAAAGCGCTCAAGCATATGCCTAGATGCCCCCCACGCGCAGACGGGCCAGTGATGCTCCTTTTTTGAGGATTCAAATATTTCAACACTGTGGCCTCGTTTTTGGAGCATGTTGCCAAGATAACTCCCAGCGACTCCGGCACCTGCTATTGCAAAATTCATCTAGACTGAATTACTTCTGGTTTATTTATAATTCTTGAGTATTTTGGATATATCTGTCGGCTATCCGATAGCGCACGTACTTATCATCAGGTGAGTACTTGGGTGGATGGGGATCGATTGTGGCAAAACCACATTTTGGACAGTCATCCCTGAGAGTGTATGTGCCACAGGAAGAGCATTTTCTCACAAGATGCTTCATCTACTATTCTTCACCCACTGAAGAGTATGAGATTTTTTAGAGTTTAAACACACAAAACTAAAGGTACCGTGTTGCCTTTCAATATTGCTCCGAGTCTTTTCGATTGTGTTGTTCAAGAATTTCTCAGCAACTTTGAAGAATTCCGCTTTAGCCAAGACCCTATAGCAAAGAGCATCAATGTACGTTATGATGCTCTTTGCACCTCCCTTGTTGTCTTCCGCACTTGTGAGGATGTTCCTGACGCCTTCAATGCCATCTGGCTTTTTCGATGTTATCTCCATCATCCTGCTTATTCTACCCGTGGATGGGGGTCCTATTGCTTGCTCCTCTATTGGACTCTTTCCGCCCTGGGAGAGGTCAATACTCCCGATTGTATCTAACCCACTCCTAGACACAGCTTCAAAAGCATCATTAAGGTGGTCATATTTCTCAAGCAGGTTATCCTCTATTTCCTGAACTTGACGCTCTGTCAGTTTGAGTTTTAATTTGATAAATTCAACAAATATGGCGGCCTTATCGTTCTTTTTTGCCTGTATAGGTTTGGATTTGCGTTCCTCTGCCGAAACTTGTTTCAGCGAAGTGTCGACCTCGCCCCTTATCTTGTTGACTCTTATGACTTTTAGAACAATCTTCTGCTTTGGCTTGGGATAGCGCTCGATATTCCTAATCCAGCCAGTTGAAATTTCTGACGCATGGAGAGATGCTGTCATCGCATTGTATTCATCCAGCGTTGCATATAATCTGCGCCCTGTCACCTGCATGACAGTTGCAATTATGATCTCTCCCTCTTCGGGAAGCTTCTGAGTCTCGTCCACCATAGTCATGTATAATTATTATACACACCGAGAGGAGGCTATACTTTAATATTTGTTTTAAGTCGCGGTGCAATAGGACTATTCGTATTCCTGTGAGAAATATTCAAAGTGCCGAGCTTGCTAAGATTAGTTTGCCTAAACCATGGATAAAAGCGAAACCTAACACAGTACCCGATCAAAGGCTCCATCTATATGTGAGGGAAAGATTGAGGGTGGACAATACGTTAGACGCAAGCCACATTAAACTTTCCTTAAACGCTGATCCTTCTTGATACTGACGGCTGTTTGAGTGTCATATTATCGTGTAAGTCCCTGATTACATTTGTATTGTTTATTTTGTTTTCTTGATGTAAATAACAACATAATCCTATGCAGAATGTTAAAAGTCAATCCCCTTCTTAGCCTTCACGCCTGTTTGGTAAGGATGTTTGATCTCCTTCATCTCCGTGACTAAATCTGCTGCGGCTATGACCGATTCAGAAACATAGTTCCCTGTTAAGACTATGCTGGTTTTTTCCGGCCTTGCGGCTATGATATCTAAAATGTCCTCCTGCGATATCAAATTGAGTTTTGCCGCATAATTTATTTCATCAAGTATCATGATATCGTAAGTGCCTGAAATAATTTTTTGCTTTGCAACTGAAACTGCCTCCTTTGCAGCTCTCTGGTGATCCTCTATTGGATGGTCGTCGTCGATTATGCCAACGAATCCTCTACCGGCTGCTATCAGTTCAAATTCTGGCTCAAGCCTCTTTGAACTTGTAAGCTCCCCATAATACCACTCTCCCTTAATAAACTGAATCATGCCAACCTTGTATCCATGCCCTACAGCCCTGAGCACAATTCCAAGTGCCGCTGTGGTCTTACCCTTGCCTTTTCCTGTATAAACAATTACGAGCCCTCTATCTGGCATGTTTCATTAATGATAAATGTCGATGCAGATAAAAATCAATCTAGCATTCCCTCATTAGTATGGCGGCTGTTCCATCTAATCTTACGATTTGAATGAAGAGAGTTCTTCTTTTATGTTTTCATCCTCAGTCGAGCCAATTTTAAAGGTCATCGGATACCATTCAAAATGGAAGCGCTAGAGAGAATGAGTCCTATCATCTTAATAGTAAAAATTAAAATTAAAATTTAGTTCAGATAAATCTCTATGCAAATATCAAGGATAGTAATAGCAGGAGTCACAAGCGGAGTTGGCAAGACTACGGTTGCGCTTGGAATTATGCGAGGGCTCAGCAAGAGGGGGTTGCGAGTCCAACCATTTAAGGTCGGTCCTGACTTTATTGATCCTTCCTATCACAGTCTGGTAACATGCAAAAATTCACGAAATCTAGATGTGTGGATGATGGGGAGGAAGGGCGTGATAGAGTGTTTTGTCTCGGCATGTCAATCTGCTGATGTCGCCGTAGTTGAAGGGGTAATGGGATTATTTGACGGAATGTCGGGTAAGAGCGACTTTGCCAGCACCGCCCACGTGGCGAAAATTCTCGATGCACCGATAGTGCTAGTGGTCGATGCAAGCAAGGGAGCACGTTCTATAGCTGCAATCATACTCGGATTTTTGCATTTTGACAGAGAACTGCGCATAGCGGGTATCATACTAAACAAAGTTGCTGGAGAAAGGCACGCCAAATACATTACCGAGGCTCTAGCTGGGACAATCAAGGTTCCTCTATTAGGCATACTCTACCGCAACCCCGAGGCCCAAATGGAGGAGCGACATCTGGGCTTGATCCCTGCACTAGAACTAAAAGCTGCGAAAAATCGAATTATATGTAAGATAGCAGAACAAACCTCAGAATGTATCAACCTTGAAAAAGTACTGAGCCTTTGCAGCACTACTTCACTCCCCGTAGGTCAGAGTCCTCGCATCCAGCCAAGTAAAGCAAGGATTGCTGTAGCACTCGATGAGTCGTTTAATTTCTATTATTTCGATAACCTTATCGCCCTGGAGAGAAGCGGAGCCCGATTGGTATTTTTTAGCCCAATTAAAGAACAAAAGCTCCCTGATGGCGTACATGGATTGATACTAGGCGGAGGCTTTCCGGAGGTTCTTGCAGACAAGCTTGAGAAGAATAGATCGATGGTGAGGTCCATTAGGAGAGCAGTCGATCAAGGCATGCCAATCTATGCTGAATGTGGAGGGTTGATGTATCTTACGCGGTCAATAAGGGGTTATAAGGGCGAGAAAAGGGAAAGGAAGATGGCTGGAATTATTGAGGCAGACACTGTGATGACAGGCAGACTTACTCTGAATTATACTGAGGCGAATTGCAACGGCTCGATATTTGGTGATATGCGTATTCGAGGGCATGAATTCCATTATTCTTCTATAGAAAATATAGCAGGCGATTCACAGTTTGCCTATTCAATGAAAAAAGGAAATGGGATTACAGGCAAGCAGGATGGTTTTATAATAGGTGATAATAGTCTTGCAGCCTACATGCACTTGCACTTTGCGAAGAGAAAACTCTCCGATCAGCTCGTGCTCTCATGTATCAAGTTCTCAAAGAGATGACTTTTTGCTCAGGTATAGCAGCATTATCGCATTAATTATCGAAGAGACAACAGGGCTGCCCCCTTTCCTCCCCCCGTTTGTAATGAAAGGCAAATGATCCATTTTTGCAAGTTCTTCTTTTGATTCTCTTGCTGACACAAAACCGACTGGTAATCCAACTACAAGTGCTGGCCTTGTGATACCCTCTTTTATCATGCTGATTACCTCGTAAAGAGCTGTAGGCGCGTTGCCTATTGCAACGATGCCACCGTTAATGTCCTTAGCAGCACGTCGCATCGCTGTCTCTGACCGTGTCTTGCCTAGGATGCGTGCCTGCTCTGCCACCCAGGGATCGGAAATATAACATACTGCTTTGAGCCCAAGGTCCGCCATTGACTTCTTGCTTAATGCAGAAAGAACCATCTCTACGTCCGTTACAATAGTGCACCTTTCCTTCAGTGCATTGAAAGCAGAATCGATGGCCTTTTTGTGGAAGAGTATTTTTTGCTTATCTGCAAAATCATAATCTGCTGTCGCATGTATAACACGCCTTACAATGACCCATTCGTTTTCGTTATATTGGTGGCGACCCACCTCTGACTCTATGATCTCAAAGCTTCTTTTCTCAATGTCAAAAGCCTTATCTGACATCGCCCTGCCTCCAGCTGTTCCACTATAATTATCCCTACTGCGCGCACGATAGCCCTGGTCCCTAGATGCCATATCGCTTTTCTACCTCTCTTGCTCTTTCTATAATAATATTAACAAGTTTTTCGTCGACTCCTAGGTGGCGAGCCAAATAGGCTTTCTTGAAGTTTAATTTATCGAGTGCTGCCTTTAACTCCTCAATCACATCCCTTTTGATGTGAGCCCCCTTATGTAGAAAGTAAGGCACAATCAAAATCACCTCTGGATTCTCTGCAACTGCCTGTCTTATGCCCTCTTCAATATTTGGTCGGTCCAGCTCAAGAAAGCAAAAGTTGACGCTGTGATAGTAAGGCTCGAGTGCCTTGACTTGGCAGAGAAAGGCGTCGTGTGCATTTTTGTCGCTGCTGCCATGACCTATCAATAGCACATCACATGCATAGTCTGGTTGGTTAATGCACATATCTTTTTTGAGCTCATTTATTCTGTCAATTATCAGTCGCATCATTAGGGGATGATAAGAAAGCGGCTTTGTTATCATAAGCTTCAAGTGTTTATCTTTGCCTATCATTCCGCTCTGTTTGACCGTTTCTTTTAGTTTCATTCCTGGATACAGAAAATATGGCATGACAGTGATTGAGCCGGCTCCGATCGCTATACAGCTACTAATTCCTTCTGGAATAAATGGAGGCAATACTTCAAGAAAAGAGTAATTGACATAATCATAGGTTGTTTTTTTCTTAGTTAGCAGGCAAATCTGTTCGAGCTCTTGTCTGACATCGGGCTCTCTACTTCCTCTGTCCAAAATTAAAAGTGCCTTTTTCAAGCCAGTCTGCGTCATGAGATAATTCTGTGGCGGCTAAAATATGTTTCATTACTTAGATGTTGTAAAAGGTCTGCGTCCGACACCAACCACTTGACAATGTTAGTGAGTAGGTATCAGCTTTTTGGCAACCCCCCAAACCTTCATCGTTAATAGGTAGCAGGCAGCAATCAATAAGCTAGTTTATTACTGCTTGGTTTATTGCCATGTTCAATCACGTTTGCTCAGCCTACTGCGTTCGCTTTTTTACCTGCGTTTAGTCGTGCAATTCGTAAAACCTTCGTAGTAATCATGAGTTTGCTATTTAGCAAATCAGAATATCAAATTGCAATGGGAAGAAGATCGAATCGGATAACCCCATTATCACCTTTGCGGTCCACTTTGGATATTGCAGTCGCTGCTAGGACGTTCATTATAGTAAACGACTAGATGGTGCAGAAAGAAGCTTTCTAATACCAATTCTTTTTCTCGACCGTACTTTCTGGAATAACTGCGATCTCTCATTGCATTACTGGGCGAGATGCTTGCTATCAAGGATCAAAATGTGTGTGACTATTGTTAACCCTTGAAACCGCAATTGTAAGGTTGGGTGGTATTTTTTGCTTTGGAACTACGAGTTCGCCCATTGAGCTGAGAAGTGAGGCAGCTTCAGACACACTCGGTGTCCCTTCGAACTTTTGAACAGTAAGTGATGGATTAGGCACAACCACCGAAGCCAGCTGATCTTTCTCATAGATCTCCACAGGTATATTATAATGTCTTGAGAATTCTTCGAGGCCTTTTACTTTGGCTTTTCGATTTATTGATGCAATATTTCTGATGCTTTGAAATGAGAGTCCATTCTCCTTCAAAATTGTATTGATGCCTGATTCTATCGTTTCTCTATTTGTATCCCAGTGTAATCCTATTCCGACCACGAGCGATTTGGGTCGATAGACAACGGACTTTCTTATGATTTGTTCATTCAAAAGAAGCCTATCAGAAATTATAAGACCCCCCTTGAACTCCGGGGATTTTATTTCATCAATGCTGTCTACGATGGTAACGTTTCTTGGCAGAGCACCCTGCCACCAGTTCCTTTGCCCTGCGTCTTGGTATACTGCTATTTTTTCTTCATTGACCATGAAAGCACTTACCTTGGTGACATTTTCAAAATTGTCGATTGTCCAGCCAAATTCCTTCCCGACCAGATCAACTGCGATGGTGTCATTCACATCTGCTGCTGTCGTGATTATAGGCTCTGCCTCTAGAAATGAGGCAATCAGCCTTGTAAGTGCATTTGCTCCCCCAATGTGTCCCGAAAGTGTGCTTATGACATTGTTAGCTCTGTCATCAATCACGAGCACAGCAGGATCACTCTTTTTATCAATCAGATGGGGCGCGATCATCCTAATGACTGCACCAAGGGAAAATATGCAGATTAAGGCATCGTAGGTCCTGAAAAGGTTTCCAATTAACTGCGTGCTTTGTTCGCTAAACCATAGAATGTCATTGCCACCATCGCTATGCTTTGATGGGACATATATCTGAACTTCGGGCATCCTTTGTTTTATCCTCCTAGCTATTCGTATGCCATGCTTAGTAATGGCGACGATGGCCATTTTTGTAACCATAGGGCAAAGATACCAGAAATTAACAGCAAAAATAATCTTTTGCATCCCAGCAAACGATAATAGTAATGTTTTCATGATAACATAGGAGTTTGGGTCTTCTCTTTCGGCAGACGTACTCAGTATCCATGTTAGTTGTCTTGATACCCTTAGCTTTATCTGCTTATACTCATCTATGGAACCCTGTCGGCTTTCCTAACCTTTTCTATGATGAGGGGGTCTACATGCGAAGAGCCATGCATGTCATGGAAGGTCTTGGTCCCCAAGAAGCATATTATTATGATCACCCATTTTTTGGACAGATCTTTCTTGGGAGTATGTTAACGATCGTGGGCTATGCAGAATCATTGAACACTTCCCCCGATGTAGATTCAATCGCATCACTTTATGAAGTCCCGAGAATCCTTATGGGGATATTGGCGGTGATTGATACTTTTCTCATTTATCAGATCTCACAGCGCATGTATAACAAAAATGTAGCCCTAATTGGTTCCGTTCTTTTTGCAGTAATGCCGATAGCATGGTTTACCAGAATGATCTTGCTAGATTCCATTCTCCTTCCATTTCTGCTCCTATCAATATTACTTGCGGTTCATACGACCAGAGCAAAATCTGAAAAAGATAAGAACAGTATTAATAATATATGGATTGTACTATCAGGAGTATTTCTTGGGACGGCAATTTTTACAAAAATTCCTGCATTTACTATGATCCCCTTAGTTGCACTTCTTATCTACAGGAACAATGGCAAAAGTCTGAAAGCACTTGGTATATGGTTGGCGCCTGTAATTTTGATTCCGCTGCTTTGGCCTGCTCAGAGTGTAGTGGCGGGCGCATTTAGTTCGTGGACTAATGACGTGCTATGGCAAATAAATAGAGAAAACGCAGGCCTTCCGTGGATTGTCTTCTTACTAGCTATCACCGATCCGTTCATCTTTATAACAGGGATTTCTGGCCTTGTCTATTCCGTCATAAGAAGAGATTATTTCAATCTCTTATGGACCCTCCCATTCATAGCTTTCCTTGGTCTCATGGGATACACCAATTTCTTTTATTGGATTCCCATACTGCCGGCGCTCTGCATTGGATCTGCGAAACTCATCTTTGATATGATGGGAAAAATTCCGAAAATTTCACAAAAGGCACTTTCTGTTGTCATACTTTCGACGATTGCAGTTTTTGGACTTACGAGTACTAGCCTCCTCATTGTGACAAATGTAACGTCCGCGCAGCTTGAATCCATTGCATTTGTCATCAAATACTTAGAAGTAAATGCAGCTGATAGCACCGAGAATGTTACATTGATTTCAAATCCAGTTTATTCATGGATATTCAAATACGTGTTCGATAATGACCACATATTGTCAGATTATAGAGATATCTTCTATTCTCCGATAGACACTGATAAAAGCAGAATCATTCTAATGGATGATCCTAGATTCAAGCTTGATATCGGAAATGAAAACAACCAACTGCTGCAGGAGCTTCATCGCAATACCAGCACAATTGAAACTTTCAAAGGTAAAGTAACTAATTTCGATTTAGGACTGTACCCTTACACCAGCATGATAGAAAACTACGAGGGAAGCGAAGTGGCAGTCAGGGTTAATAATTCACATTCATAAGGTTTTTAAAACTCAGGCAAAACATGAGCTAAGTAACAAAGTCATGGCAAGTTGGCAATCGGTACCTGTTTTAGCAAACCGACGGCTGTTGTTTGCTGGGATATTCCTCATCGCTTTATCGGGTTTAGTACTTGAAGTATCTATCACAAGAATATTTTCCGCTGCTATATGGTACCATTTTGCCTTTGTAGCGGTCTCTGTAGCCCTTGTTGGCCTTGGCGCATCTGGCTTAGTAGTGCAGCATCGTGTAATGAAACTGAAGGGCAAGTGGGCAGAGAATCTAACAATATATTCCGCATGGGGCATTACCATCTTCATCCCCATAACCCTTTTTGTTATGCATGTACTTGCTTCACAGGTTATCTACCTTCCATTGTTCATGGTCCTTTTTTCCGTTCCATTTTTTCTAGTCGGTATCATAATATCTGCAGCATTCAACGCGTTCGCCTCGGTAGCTGGAAGACTTTACGCTGCAGATTTAATTGGTGCATCTGCTGGTGCGCTTCTGGTAGTTTTGTTCTTGGTACTTACAGGAGGCGAGGGCTCGACCCTTATAGTGGGGTTGATTGCAGCCATAAGTGGGACTTTATTTTCCAGGATAGCAAAAAAAACCAAGAAAACTGTTGTAAGCCTCATGTTTGTGTCATTTGCTATATCACTTATTTTCCTAAATTATACTACTCAGCTATTCGCAATACCTACAGATCCAACGGCTCAGAAAGATTTACCAATATATTTGCATGAGCACCCAGGGGCAAGAATAGTCAAGACAGAATGGAATTCATTTTCTAGGATAGATGTAGTCGAAGGAGGCGGAGGTGCTGAGGGACTTGTAGCAAAAGTCTTTATCGATGGAGGGGCTGGAACTAACATAATATCATGGGACGGCAGCACTGAGAGCAGACAAGAACTTTCCTCATGGATGCAATACCTTCCATTCAAAATGATGCAAGATCCAAAAGTTCTTGTGATCGGATCTGGTGGTGGGAGAGACGTAGTTGCTTCTTTGGTAAGTGGGAGCAAGGATGTTACATCAGTCGAGATTAACCCAATAATCTATGATACTGTCAAAAGCTATGGTGATAGAGCTGGCAATGTATATTCTCATGAATACGTGCGATCGCATGTTGATGAAGGTCGAAGCTTCATCACACGTTCCTCTGAGAAATATGATATTATCTACGTTCCATTCGTTGATACTTGGGCTTCTGTCTCTTCTGGTGGTTTAAGCGTCTCAGAAAACTTTCTATATACATTGGAAGGCTTCCAGCAATATTACGATCATTTGAGTGACAGAGGCAAGATTGTGACTGTCAGATGGTTAATTGATGCCCCCAGATTTGTCAGCACCTATGCCAAATTGCTTGAACAAAATGGCATACCTCAGGATCAGCTATACAGGCATCTCATAATGGTGACATCTGATTCATATACACAGGACCCCAGTGTGACAATGGTCCTTTTTTCAAAATCTCCATTCACAGACGAAGAAATTAGGTTCCTCTCGCAGTCCTTTTCTCAATATGATTACAAGCCAATTCTTGTCCCAGGGCAAGTTATGCTAGAGCCTTACGGCGCTCTTCTTCGAGGAGAGATTAACATTGACCAATTTTACGATTTATTTGAAACAAAAGTATACCCTGTAACTGATGACGACCCTTATTTTTTGTCATTTGAAAAGCCGCTACCGCCTGCTGTTGAAGTATTACTATATGCAAGCATTGGGATTGTAGCTATATTCTTGTTGGTTCCCTTTGCATGGATCAGGCGAACAAGAGCACTAGGAGAAGAGGGAGGCTCAGATAAAAGTAGTACAAGAAGCACAACTGGTATCGGAATTGCAACTGTTATACCTTATTTTGCGGCTCTTGGCGTCGGTTTTATATTGATAGAACTTGCACTCTTGCAAAAACTCATACTTCTAATGGGAAATCCCACAATGACTTTTGCACTATTGTTATTTACTCTGCTCATGTCCAGCGGGGCAGGTAGCTTGCTTAGTTCCAGAATTGCAAGGAATAACATGAGAAATCTGGTATTTGTAATAGGAGGCATCACTGTGTTGGGGATACTATACGTCTTTTTCCTACCACAGGTAATTTATTCAACGCTTGCAGAACCTTTTGAGGTCAAAGCAGCTGTAAGCATAGCTATTTTGGCTCCGATCGGATTTATGATGGGGATGCCGCTTCCTACAGGCATGCGCCTGCTAAAGGTACACAGACCCGAATACATACCTTGGATGTGGGCTGTCAATGGCGCATTTTCTGTCTTGGGCGCAGTGTTGGCCATAGCCATTGGAATTATGTACGGTTCGTCTCTAGCAATGATGCTGGGTGTCTTGATTTACCTAATAGCTCTTGGGATATCATTTGCTTCAAAGAAAAAAACCATCACACAGGTTGCAACATAAGCTGTATGATCTTTACAATAGGGTATGCGACCGAGTCTAACCTTTGCAATTTTTAATACATGTAAGGCTTACCCGGGAAATAGGACGGTGTGTACGTCCACTATACACAAGCAAATAGGCGAAGAGGACAATTTATGATCCGCCAACTCACAACCTACAAGATCTGAACAAGTCGAGCTGCGAAGTTAACCATTGCAGCAGGAAGTAGCAAATATTGTTACGAACATATGCCACAGCATGCCAAAGACTTAAAATTTGCAAGCCTCCAACAACGTTTTGCTATGTCTGCATTCGTCACAAGCCATTTTCTTCACAAAGCAACGCTACGGTAAGAAAGGGTAAAAGCAAGGGCCGTAAGCAGCAATAATCATGGTTAATTTACCTTTTTCTTGGATACCTACCAATTATGACTCCGTCAAATTCAAACAATATCACTTCAATATGGAGCTGGCCTTTTGCATGCTCGTTCATCTGCTCATAGACCTTCTTGCATATATGATCATAGTAAGTCAAGATTTTGTTATGCTTGATTATCTCTGAGACATGTCTAGCAGTATTTGCAGTGCCTATCTCCTGCACAACATCTGGAGGGGCCTTACATTCCGCCGCAAGTCGTGCCATAAACTCCATGTCGACATGAGAGCCAGCGACATGAGTCTGCTTAATACCCATTGCCATTTTGGTCAACTTACCAATAAACCCGGCAATAATGACCTGTCTTAGAGTTGTTTTATCAGCACATTGCTTTATCGAGTATCCTGCAAAGTCGCCCATCTGAATAAAGCAGTGCTCTGGCAGTCTGAAGAGTTCCTTGGCAAAATCTTCACTCCTACCTCCAGTGGTAAGAACAACAGTATCAGAACCCATTGCGGTTGCAACGTCCAAGCCTTGTCTTATAGAGGCAGCAAATGACGCAGTAGAATATGGCAATACTAAACCGGTAGTGCCAAGTATTGAGATACCGCCCAAGATGCCCAGGCGTGGATTGTCTGTCTTTTTTGCAATTTCTTCTCCGTTTGGAACAGAAATTATCACATCAAAGCCTTGCTTTTCTAGCTGTCCACTAGCAACTTCGCGAACTGCTTGCTCCAGCATCTTCATGGGCGTAGGGTTTATGGCCGCCTTACCAATGTCGAGACCAAGACCGGGCTTTGTTACTCTGCCCACTCCCTTACCACCATCTATGTGGATCCTATTTGGATTCCGGCTGAAAGACACAGTGGAGCAGATCTCGGCGCCATGCGTTACGTCCGGATCATCGCCACCGTCTTTTATCGCTGCGCAGGTGATACTACCATCTATTTCTCTTCTGGTCCACGCAATTTTGAGGGTGGTGGTCCTATCTTTTGGCAGTGATACTGTCACTTGCTCAGCTGCCTTTCCGGTGATAAGAGTGTAGAGCGCCGCTTTGGTGGCAGCAGTTGCTGTTGTGCCAGTTGTGTAACCTGTTCTGAGAGACCCTTTGCGCTTTTTTTCCTCTATATCTGGTGGAAGATTCTGTTCCTGCTCTGCTAACTTTTCCAAGTCGTAGTGTTTATCCTTAGCAAGAAACATTATAGCCTCACCCTGCTCCCATCAGTAACTGCCTTGTTTCCTGCAGCAGATGAAAAATAGTCATAGCTAGCGCCATTTGCAGCAATCAAGGCGACTTCTCTTGGAGAGCCACACCTCTTCATAGAACTCTCAATTGCCTGCTTTTCCTCGTCAGGTAGGGTAATTGAGGCGAAGGCAGCATCAGTAGACATGTAGACAAGTGCAAGAGTAAATGCCCTGATACTCTTGTCGTAACATTCTAACGCAATATCTTTTATTTTTGCAATCAAATCTGCCTTGGCACTGCTAGAGGGCGCACAAGGTGTATAGCCTGCAAGAAATAGAGTGGCGGCTATATTGATTATCGACCCCCTTCGGCTCCTCTCGTACAAGTGGTGCTATTTCTTAGTATGAAGGGAATAGCTGCTTGTAAGAATTTGGAAGGACCAATCGATTTTACCATGATAAATTTTCCGACATCATCTTTTGCGACTTCGTGAAATATTTTGTTGCAGGTTACCAGATCAATATGAGAGTATCTCTCATTGACGAATCTGACAATATGCTTGTGGTTCTCTGTCATTCGATTTATTAAGTATGTACTGCCTTGAACACTGTTTGTGACATTAAATTTCTCATTAAGGTCCTTGCCCTCTCTGACCTCACTATCTTTATGGCATTCTAGCTCACATTCGGTGGCTTCATCAATTTGGCTGGCATCAAGGTTCATCCGTTATAACTGCATATTCGCAGACTTGACTTTAAATTGTTTCTGGGCCATTAATACAGGCATGCAGTATTCCCCTAAAGTATAGATGGTTCCCCGAGCATCTAACAAATGATTAATGCTGGAAACCAGGTGCCAAAATGACGTCTACTAACAGACCTGCCTAGCAAACTCTAATTTCTTTTTTTAATCCATCAAGGCATATCCTATAATTGTCAAGTATATCCCGACCCACTAGTGCCTTAGCTGGTGTGCGCTCTGGTAGGTCCAGGCACCCAACATGTATACTGTCATAGACCTTGCCAAAAATCTCAATTGAAACTTCATAATAAGGGATATATATTACTCCAGCTCCAGTGGCTGTCTCGTCGCTTCCTGCAAATGCAAGATTCATCTCGTTTGCAATATATGTCGGAATAATAGTCTTCGATGATGCAAAATCGAGATGCGCATCAACTAGAATTTTCTTATTACTGCCTGCATCGATGATTCCTACACAAACTAACGGGAGGTTATTTTTGTACAGAATTGTAATCACTTGGGATTTCCCTTGTGTTAGTTCCTCTTCCTTGGTCCTAAATTTGGTGTCGGGAGGCATTTTATGACACTATTGTACTCAAATAACTAACTCGCATATATCATCTCTCTGTTAGACCTCCTCAGGCGACTCTGGTACAACTTGGTAAGACATAAGCAAAATGAAAGATTAAAGTACTCCCAAGTTAGATGTACACAAAGATATATGGCACGCAAGTTTGAAGAATGGTGGAATACTGTTCCGGCTGACCTGAAGCAAAAAGCTCGCAAAGGTGACGAATCAAACAAGCCCTTACTCAACCAAGTTAACTATGTTCTTCTACACCTTCATTTGGCAGGCAAGCATGATGCCAAGCCAACACATGAT
>DATFCN010000075.1:0-31902 GCA_035253045.1 Nitrososphaera sp. | reverse complement strand
AGTTACAGTGTGTGGAACTGTATCTTGATTGACAACATTAACTTGAGCGCCTGTGCTTGCTGTTAGCTCATCGGGGTCATAATCAGGGCTGCCTTGTACTGCAGCGCCTTCAAGGATGTTTAGTGTAGGTCCTCCTCCTCCTCCAGCAGCAGCAGCAGGAGCAGAAGCATTACCAGTGCCACCACCACCACCGCCAGTAGTGGCACCTCCACCTGTTGTTGTTTCTCCTTGTGTTTGAGCACCTCCACCTGTATTGTCAGGCTCATTTCCACTCGAAGCTGGTGAAAGAGGTTGATAGTATGGCGAATCGATCCTACCTTCGTCTGGAGTGGCAGCTGTAAAGTAAGTGTAGGTAATATAGCCCGTAATCGCGCCCAGTACAAGAATTACAGGAAAAGCGATTTTTCCGGGTTGACCCATAATTGCTACTCGCTAGTCCATATCCCCTTAATAACTTCTTCTGGATTAAGACTATATTTCAAGATGCCCTACCTCCACTGAAGATGACACAACAAAAAATGGTCACCTGCAAGAACTGTCATAGAAAATTTCTAATACCTGCAGTCGACACCTACCGGCAGGAGATATCACGTGAAATGGTTGGAGCAACTTTTGCCCTTCTCTGCCCGTTTTGCATAACACATGCAGTCTATGCTGTAGATGATTTGGAATAACCTTTTATTCTGGACATAAGAACACACACACGTTTGTGTGGATGGGTGATAATAACAATAACCTTTCTTCTCTGAGTTGCACGTTGTGTGGCAGCAGCCTTACTTTCCGTTATAGGCCGATGCCTGAATGGAATATCTCTGGCCTAATATGTGGGCCGTGTTACAACAAGAAGTTGTTTGAGCATTACATTGCACCTTACAGAAAAACGTTACAAAAGGGTAGCAAAGACTAAATACCAACTTTTGCTTCCTTCACAGATATGCCAACTGGATATATTTTAGTGAACTGTACGCTCGGCTCAGAGGAAAAGATAATTGATGAAATTGCTAAACTGCCTGATGCCAAAGAAGTGCGGGGTACATATGGTGTCCATGACATATTTGTCAAAGTCAAGTCAGAGAACACTGAATCAATGAACCATACAATTACGAACAAGATACGCAAGATTCCAGGCATTACATCAACTGTAACGCTTGTTGTCATCGAGGAACAGGGCGGCAAAGGCTAAATTAGACCATCTCTTTCTTCCTATCTTCTGACCTTATTCTCTTTATTTCATAAAAGATCATTCCCGAGCTTGCTGCAACTATCGTCCAGCCTGCCGTTCCAACTACAGCATAATTAGAATAGTCTTCAATCAGGAGTGCGATACCCGTAGTTGCAATTCCTGCAAACCAGATTGTGACGAGTATATATATCTGCATTATATTTAGCCCCTGATATCCTCATCAAAACCAAAAAAATGTCTAAGTGTCTTGCCACACCTAACGCAGTTGCAAAATTCGATAAATTGGAATTCCTCATACTTACGGTAGACAAATGATTCTTTATGATTGCATAACAACTGCCGCAGAGCTTGGAGCATAATTCTATTGGTAGGCAGACTAAGTTTATTAATACTATTTCGTTGATATATGGGACCCCATTATTCAACATTCTTGTTGGGCCCGTAGCGTAGTCAGGATATCGCGGCGGTCTTCGGAATGGGCGTGACTCCTCTTATAAATGGGGGAGTCACGGTTGTGAAGAGAACCGCAGGCCGTGGGACCGAAAGATGATGATTCCATTATTATCATCATCCGGTACGCCCACCGGGCCCGTATTTTATTCTTGTTATACTTGCTTACTCAAAGGTCAGTCAGGCCTGAATATGCCTGCAGAGAGATATTCATAAATGTCCTTTTAAAAATTGAAAACACGAATCAAATCACTTCTTGATACCCTCTTAATTCTTGGAGCAGTCATAATAGTGGTCCATGCATAATTCGATTAAAAGATTTTGCACAAACTCACTTCAACACGCTGTCGACCTTTAGCTGTAACATGAAAACTTCCACCTGTGGCGTAAGGTTTTATCAAACCTTCGTCCTGCAGATAAAAATGTATCCTTTCAAGTTTTTAATGCTCTTTTTTTATCAATTCCCCGAGAAGCAGATCTCTTGACGGAATATGAGAATGAGGACGCACGCGCGCACCCTGTCCATTCGCTAGAATAGCTTTTGTGCCTTTATCATCAAGTTTGCTGTAACGGTAGAGAATACCCCTGCCACAAGAGTTGCAAGCACTGCAACTTGATAGGGTGGGGCTACATTTGATTGTAATAATAGGTAGATAGATGTGAATTTGCCTATCATGTATATCACTTCAGAAACGCCTAAAGCGGTCACTAGTTTCTTTGCATCTTGTTTAAACCTATTTGAATCTCTCACTCCTGTAACTACGTCGATATACTTCTTTCTATTATCGATGTAGAATAGACCTGTAAACGCGGCGAGATACATCCCTATATCTGTTATTATGGAGAAAATAGAAACAAGAACGTTATTAGTAAGGCTTTGTGCAGCATATTGAACAACTATCGCATCTGTACTAATTGCAGCCATAGCTGCAACAATGATATTTTTGTTGAAAAGGATGAGTTCTCGATATTTGGCATAGAACTGTTTGAATGGTTGTTGCTGTTGTCGTCTATTCTTTTGCGTGGTAAGGGGACGGTTTGGTAAGTCCACCGTCATATTGTTTGGAAAAACATGAATATTAATCTAGCGTAGAACCAAGTTTGACAATTTCGCTCTCGGATTAAAGTAGTCAACCAGACACCTCAGCAGCAGGAACCTGCACCCTCTACGTCAGCATTTTCACAACAGCTTCAATCGCAACCACGGGAGGGTGAACAATTACGACCATGGCAGGAGCAAAATCAGGGGATTCAATCTCACCAGCCCCGTGATTCTTCGACCCTGACTACTGATGCATTCGCACTAAATCCTATTCAAGTTAGGGTAGGCGCTACAGTATCATGCACAAATGATGACATACAACCACACACAGTCAATGCAGGGAAGACTCCAACTCAAAGTGGGCTGTTTGACTCACCTATGATGCCTCCGCAAGCAACATCTGAATACACTTTCACAGAAGCAGGCGACTATCCATACTTCTGTATACTCCATCCAAACATGGTCGGAAATGTAAGTGTAGGCTTAATTCTCTTTCATTTCTTTCTTTTAAAAAAGAAGCAGTAAGCGCCAAACACAATTAGCTAATTTATCACATTATCCACACCTGCACCTTTTTGCGCTTGTCTTACCTCTCTTTATTGGGCTCCATTTTTTTATTTGTCATCCGCCTCCGTCATTTGCGCCGCCCTTAGTGCTTTCTACCTCCCATTCTTGCAATTCCTTTTCAAGCTTAGAATTGGCTTTAGTGATTGGTTGTAATGTGCTTTCTTTTTGAGCGCCTTCTTTCTTCTTCTCTGATTCCCTATTATTTTCTGTCGTCAAGTCTACTACATTTTCTCTATAATCAGATAAGTTATTGAACATTGACAACTTTTCTGCAATGGCGGGCTGCCCGCCAACCCTGAGATAACCTGCTGCTTCGGCTCAATGCTATCTAAATATTGTTTGAATCGTAGATCCTGACAACTTTTTTCGTTGTATTATGCACTAAGCAGCAGAAACAGCCACTCTATTGTTATTTGGACGATAACAAATCTGGCTTATCTTCATTCTTACCTGTACAGCCTTATCGAGTTCTTGCTTAGTTGTTATGATGCGATTCATATTTTCTGCTTTGTAGTTTGTCATAAAGAAATGGAGATTTTGCTTTAGAATTCCTATGTACTTATCAAGCCCACTTACTACCATCCCAAACTCTAGAGCCATATCGTGGTCACTATTTTTTGTCCATAATACTAAAAATCGCTTTTATGTATATTGCCTTAACATCTCTTCTAGAACTCATTACTACTATAAACTCTCTTGTCTTTCAGCTGCAAGCGATTTTTTATCATCCTTCAGAAGATGCTGTATATTCTAGTTAGAACAAGAAAGCCTCTGTCATTATGTATGTTCCAAGCCCCATTGGGAAAAAAGTGTAATATGCCCAAAACGCCTCATTCTCTTCTCTAAAAGTGGATGTCTCACAAAATAATACCCTATAGCACACCAAACGGCTGCCATTGCCATGGAGCGTCGGCGTTGCAACTAATAATAACAACAATTTTGCTGTTGGATCCTTCCGTGTTCCTGAGCAGTTATAATCCCATATTGAATTTGTGTGAACACAAAGGCGCGCAATCCCGCTATTATCTATTCAGAAGTATATTATTATTCTCATAAATGAAAATAACAGATGGTTTTGGTATTCTTGATAAATATGAAAATAATTTAGAACTTAAGTTCTTTGCTGATTATGAAAAGATTACATTATAACCCAAAGCATGAACCTCAAGTTATAACCGATAAATACGTTCGTAGACAGAATTCCTTAGCCAATAGAGCACGTCAGATATAACGAACGTGGATACCTACCTAAAACACAATGTTGCGCACGGTCAGAGAGGAGGAACCCATCACATCCAATATGTGTCTCTAACATCAGTTCGTGTTGGTTGTCATGGCATATGCTACCACGGTTGCTCCTCCTCCGCTCGTGCGCGACTTGTCCTACCTTGTACTATTATCATTATAATTCACCACGTAAAATGAAGATGGAATTACGACGGCTTTATGCCATGGGATGATTCAACAGTATCATAATAATAATAATGACGCTTCATTGTAATGGCTCGCTGTCCTGAGTTAACATAGATAATTCTCCTTTATATACAGTAAATGCTTCAATGATTTTGCTACCGTAATTAGGTCTCCGAAGCAAGAAGTTAGCGATGTTAGTCCACTTCGCTACTCCGGGAATCGCGCTTGCGTCAGCCGCTGCCGTGATCGTAGTCGTAGTCAGCGGCGGCAGCGGTGGCAGCGCGTACGAATGAAAAACCCTACTAAGGGGTCGCAAAGAAATAAAATGTTTTTTGCGACTCCATCACCTTTCCTACCATAATACTCAAGATTCAACCAACAACTAACTCATCCAAACGCGACATATAAGCGCCCTTTTCATCCACTTCTTCGATCTACTAAATTGGTTAGCTGCACCTATTGTTTAGTATCTTCGCTCTTAGCTTGTAGAATCTAGGTTCTGTCCCTTTCAGATATTTTCTTCTTATTACTATGAATCAAATTGTTGTTATTTTGGTGACCTTTAATAAAGGTCATATTACAAACAGAAAAAACCTACTCTGTTCTTGTCTTGATTGAGAATACCTCTTACGGCCTTAGTGTTATTATTGTTGCCGTAGTCTGATGCTAAATGGAGTCCGCCCTTCTTTTGACCATCAATCTCTGATGAATTCGAAGCTCTGAAACATTCTTTGTACTGGTGGTGGAGGGCTACCTGAAGATGTTGTTGCTGCGGGGCCTTGGTAGGTTACATAATCCCCTGATATAATCTGTCTTAGCCCCGGTACTGGGTTCTCTGGAATAGTTGCCAAAATTATGTAGCTCCTCATATCTACTAGCCCACGATTGGACCGATATGTCATTTCTATAAACTTGGCCGGCGCTGTGCTTATCGTTGTGTTTGGATCTTCTGGACGAGTGATATTCATTGTGAGGGCACTGTTGTTTATGATATGGATGTGAGTATAATTAAGTCCCTGCATTTCCTCCACAATGAATGCTAAGAAATCATCTGGTGTGATGTTGATTGGGTCCTCTATTACCTCAAATTTAGGTCTATGGCCCAAACGATCGTGTAGAATTTTTACGGAGCTTTCAGAATGTTCGCAATTATACAGTCCACCAACACTCGACACTGCTTCCTGCTGTGGGCAAATTATGGCCTGTATAAAAAAACCTGCCTCATTGGTAGTACGAAAGTTGGGAAGGTGTTGATTGTCAATGTCTTGTACTACCCAGCCATCTGGCACCTGTAATCTAAATCCGTCCTCTGTATTTTGAAATGTCCCATTCTGAATCACTGCTGGTATGCCGGGTATTTCTTGAGCGCTTGCTGTTCCTGCGCTGATAGCAAGAAGAAGGACATCAACAATTGCTGCTAGAACTATCATCCTTGTTTGCATTATGTTTAAACGCGATGATGCTTGACCCATTGACTTCCGAATAATAGATGTACACCTTTAAAGCCAGATAAGGTTATGGACTAATATTTACTATCAATTAGAACTTATTGTGCATATTAGGATCAGCAGATTCAAAGAATCAACTACATACTAAGCCATTAAAGGAAGGACCAAAAAATTTGCCTGAAGCCTACGCTACCGCCTCCTATCAGTACCATCATCTTAAGGCTCTTGTGACTTTGGCAATTTTGTCTAAGGATTCTCTTTAAGATCTGTCACTTGACCACCTGAAGATCCGCAAGCAGCTTATCTATGCTTGTGACCGGTTTGCCCTCGTTGTCTGCAATTTGCTGTAGGGCTGGTGGGTTCTCCATGTAATCCGGAATTCGTGCAGTTATCCTCTCTTGGTATGTAGGAACATGTTCGTTTTGATAAAAAACACCAATCGGAATCTTGTTGCCCCATTCATTTGACTTCTCAATTACTTGGGACATTTTGTGATTTATCTCATCGGGGTTATGTACCTCGCCATCGTACCCCGTCTCTTCCATCTTATACATTCTCGGCATAGTTTTGCCCTCTTTCGGATCGATGTTATCAAGGCCCTGAAACCATTCCTTGGTATTAATATCATTATACGTAGGACATGGCTGTAACACGTCGATGAATGCAAGTCCATTGTGGGCAACTGCCTTCTTGATCAATTCCTTGAGGTGACGGACGTCATAGGAATAGCCTCGTGCAAGAAAAGTAAAGCCTGCAACAAGCGCAAGCGCTATCGGATTTACGGAATTGTTAACATTTGGCTGCGCCAGTGACTTTGTCTTCATCCCCAGCTTCAATGTAGGCGCGGCCTGCCCCTTAGTCAACCCATACACCGCATTATTGAATATGATGTACACCATATCGACATTTCTGCGCCCTGCGCTAACTAGGTGACCTGCTCCAATTCCAAGGCCATCGCCGTCTCCACCAACAGCAATAACCTCAAGCTCCGGATTTGCAAGTTTGGCTCCCTGTGCAAATGGCAGAACCCTACCGTGCAGCGTATGAATGCCATATGTCTTGATAAAATGCGGCGTTTTACCTGAGCATCCTATTCCTGAAAATATTGTGGTTCTGTGTGGTGGAAGCTGTAGATCTGCAAGTGCCATCTGGATGGCATTCAATATCCCAAAGTCGCCACAGCCTGGGCACCAATCATTGTGAACATCTGTCTTGTAATCTGATAATTTAAGCGCCACTTCTTAATACTTGCCTCCTTGGAGCATCACTATCTATTATTCTCTTTACACCATTATAAACCTCCTCAAGTGACATCGGTCTGCCGTTATACTTTATGATATGATAGTGAGCTTCTAAGCCCGTGTGCTGGCGCACTAGCGAACCCAGCTGACCACTATAATTCATCTCAATATCGACCATCGTCTTCGCATCTTTTAGCATAGATTTGACCAACTCTGATGGAAACGGGTGCATGAGGCGAATTTGGATAAATTTGACTTTCATACCTTCAGCTGCCAATTTGTCTACTGCGTCCAGTATTACTCCCTTCGTTGACCCCCAACTGATAATGACTATGTCACCGCTGCCATAAGCCACCGCTTTATCTTCATCCGGTATTTCATTTATTGCAATATCCATCTTAGTCATTCTCTTGTCCATCATCTTAACCCTCATCTCTGGGTCTTCAGTGATGTGCCCCTCTTCAGTATGCTCATCTCCGCTATTCCAGAAAATCGCATTCTTAGTGCCAAGCACAACCATAGGGCTTATAGGATTGTTAGATAGCTTGAATCGGAGATAGTTACCAGCTGCTCCTTTATCTTCTTCCGTTATCTGCTTCACCCGCACGCCCCTGTCAATTGCAACCTTGTTGACGTTAAAGTTTCTGCAAGTGATGAGGCTATTTGCTATTGCCTTGTCCAGCATGTGAATCACAGGCATCTGGTAACGATCTGCAAAGTTAAACGCCTTTATCGTATCATAAAAGCTCTCTTCAATGTCGCCTGATGCAAGCACTATCCTTGGGAACTCACCATGGCCAGCATTAATTGCAAAGTTTAGGTCTCCTTGCTCATGGCGGGTCGGAAGACCTGTAGACGGCCCTGCTCTCTGATATAAAGAGATCACCACCGGCACTTCGTTCATGCCAGCCCAACCGAGTGCCTCAGCCATCAACGAAAACCCAGGGCCTGATGTTGCAGTGGCCGTGCGAACACCCGTAAGGGCACTGCCAATCGCCATCGTAATGGCTGCTATTTCATCTTCTGTCTGTATGACAACCGTCGAACCTTTCGTGCCCGAATCATAGAGATCTAGTATCTCGTTTGCCTCAAGAAACTCACTATCATCTGACGCAGGAGTGATCGGATAGTAAGTCTGGAATCGACAGCCTGCGACCATTTTGCCTAGGGCGGATGACTGGTTGCCCTGTACTATTATCATGTCCGGCGCAGCCGGCTTTGTCTTTAGACAATACCTAAACCTGCTCTCTGCAAATTTTGCCTTGGCATAGTTGTATGTATGAACAGAAGCCTGTACATTCAGATCGGCTACTTTCTTTTTTGTGCGAAAGATGAATTGAATGGCCCTTGCTAATACTTGGCTATCAAAATCCACTATCGCCATCGAAGCCGAAAGCGCCATGACGTTTACCATACGAGTCAGCCTGCTCAATGTAGGATCGTTTGCCTTTTGGGCAAACTCCTGTAAGATCTGGAAAAATGGAATAGGGAATAAGACCACTCCACGTCTTTTGGCGTAGTCGAGAGCATCCTGTATTGTGAACCCCAACCCTGCTTTTTGCAGCACCTTTTTAATACGAGCTGCGGCCAAGTCGTCAACTGTCGGCACCTCGTCAAGCAAGGTGTGGACGATCTCTGAATCATAGATTATAGCACCACTTGGACTTACCTCTTGAAAGTGGCGAAAGATAGTTTCAGCATCAAACGAAACGAGCATATTGATCTCATCAACATGAGAACGCAAAGGTTCATCGCTAACCCTTACAGTAAAGTAGCTGTGCTCTCCTTTGATGTTGGAATAATATTCCCTCTTGCCAAATAGGTGTAGACCTCCTATTGCGCAGGCACGGGAGAAAATGTTTGCAGCAGAATCGACTCCGCTTCCTTGGGCTCCTCCTATTACCCAACTTAACGAATTCGTAATGGTTTGTTCCAACTTGAATTCTTTCGCGTGTCCTTCTTTTAATGCTTTAGAACTATCCGCCGCCAGTCGCAGCATCATACAGGCAACATTCGCATGAATCTTTCTGACCGCAGTAAGGGCAGACGCACATACATGCATCAATGGCGTTACCGCAATTTTCGCAATTCACTTCTTCAATACTGCTGCCTGCCGTCTCATTCATAATGTTGTCATGCAAGTAGGCTAATTATAATTTTATCTGACTGTTACTGATTTTGCAAGGTTCCGGGGGAAGTCTGGGTCCGCATTGTTTTGCAGTGCAAGGTAGTAAGAGAACAACTGTAGCGGGATGATTTCTACTAATGGATACAGCAAGTCGTTGTCTATCTTTGGGATCTCTATTATTGCATCATAAATGTCGTTTGGCACATTCGAAACGCCGATTATCTTGGCACCCCTTGCCTTCACCTGATACGCGCTGGAAAGCATGTCGCTATAGGTCCTATCGTCAGGATTGAGGACAAAGACCACCGCATTCTTATCCATAAGAGCAAGCGGACCATGTTTTAACTCACCTGCAGCAATTCCTTCTGCATGGACGTAAGCTAGCTCTTTCATTTTTAATGCGCCTTCAAGTGCAATTGGGAAATGAGTAGACCTACCAAGGAGGTAGATGTCGTTTACCTTTGGCATCATGATATTGACCAGTCTTTCGATACTTTCTTGCTGTGCAAGCATCTTTGATATCTTGTCTGAAATTATCTCCCTATCAAATCCAATCTTGCCTCCACTAATTCTGTCAAGTATCGCATAGGCAAGTGACACTTGACCAGTAAAGCTCTTTGTGGCTGCAACGCCTATCTCGGGGCCTGACTTTATGCTGAGCGAAACATCTGCAGTCCTTGCGAGCGAGGATGTTTGAACATTTACAATAGCTAATATTTTTGCGCCAGCTTCTCTTGCGAGCTTGGTCGCTGATAGTACATCTGCAGTTTCTCCACTTTGAGATATTGCAATAATTACTGTGTCTTTGTCTATTGAGTCCATATTATATTGGAACTCACTTGCCATGACTGGCTCAAAGTGCTTTTTCAAAAAGCGAGATCCCATCATAGAAATTATCAGTGAGGTATGATAACTTGATCCGCTGCCAGTAACAAGGACATTGCTAGCGCCTACAATCGAGTCACAGAATGCCTTTATCTTGTGCTCGTCTTGGTAGGTGGCTGCCTTGACACTCGTGCGTTGCTCAAATATCTCCTTGATCGTATAGTGTGCAAATTCACCCTTATTGGCGTCAGCAAGTTCCCATGCGACCTTAGTAACGCTTCTTGTCACTGGCTCACCGCTGAAATTGAGAATACTAATGCCGGCTTTGTCAATTATCGCCATGTCTCGATTATCAAGAAACATCGCCTGATCTGTATATTGCAAAAAACCAAGCACGTCGCTTGATGCATAATAAGTATTGTCAGAAATCCCAATGATAAGCGGCTCGTCAAGACGAGCACATGAAAGTGTCCCATCTGCAAACATGGCTACAAATGCGTACGACCCCTCAAGCTGATTTACTGTTTCCATCATTGCATGCTTGATGTCGCGACGTATGTTGTAATACTCTTCAAGCAAATGCGCAATAACTTCGGTATCTGTCTCGCTTCGGAATATGTGTCCCTTCTTAACTAGCTCCTCCTTTAGAGGTAAATAATTCTCAATTATTCCATTATGTACGACTGCGATATTGTTATTGCAGCAAGAGTGAGGATGAGCATTGTAGTCCGTGACACCGCCATGTGTAGCCCACCGAGTATGGCCGATACCAACAAAGCCTTCCATTCCTGCAAGGTTAAGGCTACTGTTGACCTGACCCACCTTGCCAATCCCTTTTCTTACGGAAATTTTATTAGTTGAAAGCGTCGCTACCCCTACGCTGTCATAGCCTCTATATTCCATTCTCTTGAGGCTCTCGACTAATGCTGGCGCGACAATATCCTTACTCATAATGCCAATGATAGAACACATCACTCAATGTCTGGATAGAGAGCTTTTATCTATTGAGTGTTTGTACTCTGGGTTTATTTAACTAAAAAATCAGACGGAATTTTCCTTCATACTAGGTTCAATAAAGATTATATGAAAGGAATATAGTTTATGCAGGGCCTATTTCTTTTTAGATAAATATAAAAACCATGGCACACTTTCTGATTTATGTTTAAACTACAGGATTTTTTGTAATAATATGCATACAGACGCTATTTTTTACATTAGTCGTGGATATTTGTATTGGTGTAAATCGAGATATTTATTCGACTAATTCCTACGCCCAGGGTATGTAACTCTTGGCATTACTTGTGCTACGTCACTATAACCCTATCCTACTTATGTCAGGCCTATTTGCTACCGATAACACATATGCCAAGGTCTACTGACCCTGCTATAAGTAAGTGCTATTATGTGCTATGTACAGCTGGTAAAGAGCCTCGTCCGTCTATGCCTCCAGTACACCTGCAAGCGCTTTGGCGGATTTGATTAATTATAGAGAGACGGTGGTTAATGGTACTTTTAACTCCATGTAGCTCTAAACATTTAGCTTATTTTAGGACAAAACCTTCTCGTACAAGAATTGCAATCTGACATGCTTTTATTCCGAGTTGTCTTATGGAAGTCATTGAAGATTTATCGATTTACGTGCCCAACATGTGGCTATGAGTCAAGGCACCCTGTTGGTACTCCAGGCATGAATCAGATCCTAACTGATGTCAATAACGAATTTGCTCAATATAAGCTGTTTGTGTGCAGAAAGGAGCTCATACTAGTGCATGCAGACGTACTAGATGCACATTTTGACAACAAGTGTCCGTCAGATAAAAATGAGTTGGAACCAATAGATGATCCTGAGCGTCTCAAATGCCCTAGGTGTGATAAAGAGTTAAAAGTTGAAGAAATCAAACCATTGGCTGCAACCGATGGTTCCGCGGAATAATATAAATTATCATTGCGGAGCCAGACTATGTGCCTGGTATATTATGAAATCGTTAGAACAACTGTGCCTGTAAGTTATAGGAAAATGATCAAGTTAGAGGAAACAAGTTCAGATCTAGCGAGTAAGAAGTATCTAGCCTGATAACAGAGGAAATCCTACTGTAATAACCCTATGAGTGAAGGGCCCGCAATTTCTAAAAGACGGACCCCTGGCTGTTATGACAATAACAATGGTAGATTGACTGTGAGGTATCGCATGAAAATTCGATTTATATAATGATATGCTGTCTACTTTTATGAAAAATGAAATTGTTTAGTTAATAGATTCTGAATTTTCAGAGTATATTGTTAAATACATCCTGGACATTTTTATTCAAAATGACTATAACAAAAACGCATGTTACGGTGGTAATAACAGCAATAATGGCAATTGCATTAGCCACAGCAGTGACAGGTTTTCCAAGTGTGACTACCGTCCTTGCAACTCCTCTTACGCTTGGTACATCTGAACAAGTTGGTAATGACACGACCGCGGATACAACAGTAACGTCGCCTACGGTAGGACAAGAACAGCAGCTTATTCACATAACCAAGCATGGATCAAACTCCTATGTCATATCTGGTAGTTCGTCAAGTGTTGGCAGCTTTGATACGACTTACAGAATTGCCGGAGAAGGAGGTGCTATAAGGTCAGCAGAGGATCTAATCATTACTACCATCACATCTGATTACATTATATCTCCAACAATAGGGTATGTGAGAGCAGGCAATATGACTACTACTACTGGTGGTGGTGGCGGCAATGCTACAGGCGCAGCTACTCTTCCCAATCCATTCGCAGCTCCCGAGCAGATAACTGAAAGAATCACAAGCGAACTTAGGAGGGCCATCGGTGCAATAGAGAACAATACTCCACAGGGTCAACTCGTAGAAATAAGTTGCGACTTTGGTATGGCGTTAGATGAGATGAGTTGCCAAGATATTCTATCAGTTGGAGCAGGAGAAGCTAGCGGCTCAACAGCCACAACATCTACAAATACCACTGACATAACGGCACCTGTTTCTCCGTTAGAAGGAGAGTAACAACTCTAAAGAATATGGAAGAGCACAATATCTAATATTATTTTTTTATTTTATCTTTCAGTACTATCTAATTGAGGTTGAATAGTTCTTGATGGCTCAGTTTGTCAATGCACACATTCTCTGACGTTCTTCTTTCCTCTTTTTAGTTGATTGATATATTGCACTGCTCTATCTATCTATTCTCCATATCTGTCAGGTTATATTATTAAATATCCATTGCTCGCTAGAAGCTTCAGGGATAATGGTTTCTCTAAATCTCGCTCAGAGGATAATTTCGGATCATCTGGTGGAGGGTAAGATCGAGCCAGGCCAGGAAATCGGCCTTAGTGTGGATCGCGTTCTTATGCAAGATGCAACTGGCACTATGGCGTGCCTCCAATTTGAAGCCATGGGAATTCCGCGGGTCAAGGTAGAACATGCCGCCATCTATGTAGACCACAACATTCTACAAACCGGGTTTGAAAACGCCGACGATCACCGTTTCCTCCAAACATTTGCTTCAAAATATGGCATCTATTATAGCAAACCCGGCAATGGCATCTGCCATCAGGTAAACCTAGAACGCTTTTCTGTACCTGGCAGATTGCTGATAGGTTCTGATAGCCACACACCTACAGCTGGCGGCGCAGGCATGATGGCAATTGGTGTAGGGGGTCTGGATGTAGCTGTGGCTATGGCTGGCGCACCGTTTTACACCAAAATGCCCAAAATAGTAGGTGTAAAGTTGACTGGTATGCTTCGACCCTGGGTTACTGCCAAGGACATAATACTTGAAATGCTGCGTAGACTGTCTGTCAAAGGAGGAGTGGGCAAGATATTTGAGTACTATGGGGAAGGTATCAAGAGTCTTGGTGTTCCACAAAGAGGAACGATATGCAACATGGGCGCAGAGCTTGGCGCTACTACATCTTTGTTTGAATCAGATGAAATCACGCTTGACTACCTGACTCGTCAAGGGAGGGCGCATGACTACAAGCGTTACACTGCGGACCCGAGTTGCAGCTATGATGAAAATATAGAGATAAACCTAAGCGAGCTTGAGCCACTGATTGCTCTCCCGGGCTCACCTGACGCTGTGCAGAAGGTACGAGACGTACAAGGGATTGATGTTCATCAGGTCCTCATCGGCTCATGCACCAATTCAAGTTATGTTGAAATGATGACCGTTGCTCACGTGCTCAAGGGGAGGAAAGTGCATTCAAATGTCACTATGGCTATTAACCCTGGTTCAAAGCAAGTGCTTGAGACTGTAGCGCGTGACGGTCCAATATATCATATCATTGCTTCTGGTGCTAGGTTGCTTGAAAGTGGTTGCCAAGGCTGCATAGGTATGGGCTCAGCACCAGGAACTGATTGGGTTTCAATTAGATCCTTCAATCGTAACTGGCCAGGAAGAAGTGGTACAAAGGACGACAAGGTCTACCTGACATCGCCTGAAGTGTGTGTTGCTTGCGCTGTGACAGGCAAGATAACTGACCCACGAGACCTTGGCGAATATCCCAATATTTCATGGCCAGATAAGTTTGTAATCGATGACTCGTCTATCATTGCACCAGCTCCTATAGATCAGGCAGACATGATGCAGATATCAAGAGGTCCCAACATACGTCCACTTCCTTTACGGCAGCCTATGGAGTCTGTACTTCAGGGTGAAGTTCTGATAAGAGTAGGAGACAATATCAGCACTGACGCTATAATGCCTGCTGGAGCAAAGATATTGCCCCTCAGGAGCAATGTGCCAGCGATAAGTGATTATGTGTTCTATTGGATTGACCCTGACTTTGCGAAAAGAGCAAAGGAAAAACATGGCGGCTTTATTATTGGAGGAGAAAACTATGGTCAGGGATCTAGCAGGGAACATGCTGCACTGGCACCGATGTATCTTGGAGTCAAAGGTGTCATCGCAAAATCGTTTGCAAGAATTCATAAAGCAAACCTCATCAACTTTGGGATCATACCACTTGAATTCCATAATGTCTCTGACTTTGAACTACTGGCTCAGGGCAAAGCCATTACAATAGAAAATGTAGTCAGCAGCTTGAAGAAAGAGGATAAGATGATTGAAGCATTGGCTGACAAGAACAAGATCACACTAAAGCTCGATCTGACTCCCCGGCAGAGAGAAGTCTTGATAGCTGGTGGCCTTTTGAACCATATCCGCTCTACTCAAAACTGATCTTGATAGTCGGCTAGCCCGACCAGCAACAAATAGTCAGCAAAGAATGCTGAGGGATTAGTGCAAGTATCCAGCCCTAGACATAAAGCCGCTTGAAAAGCTTTAGGTAGCTCAACCTAGGACCTTCTTTAGTTGCGCATTATAATAGTGAACGTCAGTTAATGCTTGACACCTCTCGTAAAGGGAGATCTGACAGAAGATATATAGAGCATTTGAGACAATTGAGTTTGTAGTATCATATAATGACGATATCTCTTGTGGCCACTGAGCCAAAACCCAAGGGCATTAAAGTAGAGACAATTGAGAACGCCCAAATGGTTCGCGGAACCACCTTATTGAAGCGTGGATTTGCTCACATGCAAAAACACGGGGTTGTCATGGATGTAACAAATGTAGAACAAGCTGTCATTGCCGAAGAAGCGGGCGCAGTAGCAGTTATGGTTCTTGACAAGCTGCCTTATGATGTCAGAAAGGCTGGCGGGGTGGCAAGAACTGCAAGTGTCAAGGTAATTCAGGAGATCATGGACGCAATAACAATTCCGATTATGGCAAAGTGTAGGATTGGCCACATCGACGAAGCAAAGGTACTTGAAGCAGTAGACGTTGACATGATAGATGAAAGCGAAGTGCTGACGCCGGCAGATGAAGAACGGCACATCTGGAAGTGGGACTTTACAACCCCGTTTGTCAATGGCGCTAAGAATCTTGGCGAGGCATTACGCAGAATCGAAGAGGGCTGCTCAATGATAAGGACTAAGGGGGAGCCGGGAACTGGCAATGTGTCTGAGGCAGTAACTCACATACGAATGGTCAACAGTGAAATACGCAGGATCCGATCAATCTATCAGGACGGCGACAGACAAGATTTGATGAAGGCTGCACGCGAGTTGAAAGTATCCTACGAGATAGTTGAAGAAACTGCCCGGCTTGGAAGGCTACCTGTGGTTAATTTTGCAGCAGGGGGAATTACCACGCCGGCAGACACTGCGCTCTTGATGAATCTTGGCTGCGACGGTGTATTCGTAGGTTCAGGGATTTTCAAGTCTGAAGACCCTGCTCAAAGAGCAAGGGCAGTTGTGCTTGCTACGACGTTCCACGACGATCCCAAGATAGTGATGGAAGCGCAAAAGATGGTTGATGAAAAGAAGTCGCTGCTTGGAATGGACACAAATAACCTTGAACTCCGTATGCAGGAAAGAGGCGGGCACGCTTGAGCGGTGGTAGTGGTAGCAAAAAGAAGTTCATGACAATTGGTGTTCTTGGTCTTCAGGGAGACATAGAGGAAAACGTAGCTGCCACAAACCATGCATTGCAAGAGCTGCATATCGAGGGGAGTGTCAACACGGTACGTTACGCTGAGGAGATGGAAAAGGTCGATGGCCTTATTTTGCCAGGCGGTGAGAGTACCGTGCAGAGCACCCTCGCTGTAATTCAGCGCTCGCTGCCCGTAATAAAGAAGCGTATTTCCGAAGGCATGCCGGTGCTTGGTACATGCGCTGGTATGATAATGCTGTCTAAGAGGGCATATGACAGAATTGTAGGAGACACAAAGCAGAAATTGCTAGGCAGCCTTGATATCGTCATTGAGAGAAATGCCTTTGGAAGACAGAATGACTCCTTCGAAGCAAATCTTTCATTAGGCATGCTGGGCAAAGACGCATTTAAGGGAGTATTTATTCGGGCTCCTGCCGTAAGTGAGGTAGGCAAGGATGTTGAAGTAATCGGCAAGCTTAACAACAAGATTGTGGCGGTGAAGCAAAAAAACATCATTGGGACTTCGTTTCATCCCGAGCTCTCTGGCGACTCAAGAGTGCACCAGCATTTGATCAACATGGTTCTTGAATTAAAGAACCACTCCTAAGGAATGTCCTATCTTAATCGCTTTTCAAAAGTCGACCCTTTCTCAGAATTTTTTTGAATATTAGCAGCCGTGTTTTCCCTTGAGATGTGTTGACAGACTCCTACTTACATATGTGATGTAACGCATCCACCGAATCCTTACCATCTCTGTCAGGTTTCATGGGCTCCCGATTATGCTACAAAAGTCCTGTACATATTAGCAGCTGATCGAAGGACTACTAATCTGCAACAAAAAAGAATGCTATAGCAATTATGATATAGACTGCTGTAAGCATTACACCTTCAAACCAATTACTTCTGCCATCATGCACTATCAAGTTCAGGATTATTGCTGCAACGAAAAGTGTCGCAAGTTCCAAAAGTGTAAACACAAGTGTAAATGGCTGTCCCATTGCAATGCCTGCAAATACCAGAATCGGGACTACAAAAAGTGCAATCTGGCTACCTGAGCCTGCTGCTATGCCGATCGAAAGCTCCATCTTACCTTTCCGTGCAAGAAGAATTGCACTACTGTGCTCAGCTGCATTACCAACGATACCTACAATTATTGCCCCAACGAACAGCTGGCCAAAACCAAGTTCTTCGCCCGTAGTCTCGACAGAGGCCACCAAGATCTCGCTTACTACTATGACACCAGCCATGCTTACAGCAAGGAGCAGAAACGACTTTTTCTTACTCCAGTGTGTGCCGTGGCTTTCCTGCATCTCCTGAGTAGTTTCAGGTGGAGTAAATAGGTGCTTGTGAGTAATGAAGGTGAACATTATTCCAAGAATGTAAACGATCAACAGAATGATTGCTAGTGCATCGCTCAGTATTTGCACCTGCACTTGGTTATCTGATGGTGAAAGTATGGTGGTTGCCAAGATGGTTGGGACTGCAAGGCCTATTATTGCCAAGAAGAGCATTGATGACTGAATGCCGATATTTTCCCTGCTAAAGCTTAGTTCTTTATATCTAAAGCCACCTGCAATAATGCTCAACCCGAAGATGAGAAGTATATTGCCGATTATTGATCCTGTAATGGACGCCTTTACTAGGTCTAGGAGACCTGCGTTTATGGCAACCACAGAAATAATAATCTCTGCCGCATTACCAAACGTAACGTTCAGAAGTGACCCTACGGTGGGACCATAGTGAGTTGCAAGATGTTCTGTGGAATCGCCTATCAGTTTTGCCAGCGGAATCAGCGCTATTGCTGATACTACAAATAGGACCAAATGATCAGCATGAGCAAACTCTAGTACCGCGGCTATTGGGGCAAATATTAGAAGGATGTAAATAGCCGACGATTTTGTCAGCTTGACAGATTTGAGCAACTATGATACTTTTGATGATCCGTTGTTTAGTATATTTTAATTGTTATGACAATTGTCCTACTTTACTATCCATCTATCACGCCCATCGTTTGCTACCGATTTGAACGGAGGTTACATGCTGAATACCCCAAACATGTTAGGTTTGCATCTAGAAATTCTTCAAATGATCATGTACGTTTCAAATCCCTGACCTGTAAGGTGTGAAATAATCAGTGAATCGCTATCACATTCCTATGGTCTCTCTATAGCATCACTGGTTAAAGTACGGGTGATCCCGCACGGAAATAGCTTGCCTAACTTAAAGTGTGTGTTGGTTTCTTGAATTAATAGTGCGGGGGGTGGGATTCGAACCCACGAATCCCTAAGGAACAGGGTTGCAGGAACCAGCCGGTTCATTCTAAGCTTCGCACTCTCTTCTTTTTCTCAAAAGGAAAAGGAAAAGAGACCTGCGCCGTTGACCGGGCTTGGCGACCCCCGCCCTGCTAAGAATGCAAGAACTCACAGCTAAATTTATCTATTTATATCTTGGCAACAGTAGAATTAATGACACATACATGAAGGCAGGCAATCTCGGGCCGCGGCTCTTTGGTACAAACGGAGTACGTGGAGTTTACGGACAAGAGCTTACACATGACCTTGTGATTGATCTCTGCTATGCACTCGGCACATACTTTGGCAAAGGGCCCATAGTGGTAGGATATGATGGGCGTAAATCGAACTCTGTCCTGTCGAAACTTGTCAGGTCTACTCTCAATTCTGCAGGGCTCGATACTGCGAACGCGGGGTTAATACCGACTCCCTGCTTACAGTACGCTGCAAAGCGCCTCGGTTACAACGGAGGCGTGATGATAACTGCATCACATAATCCACCCGAGTACAACGGGATCAAACCTACTGCGGCGGATGGAGTAGAAATACCGAGGGAAGATGAGCTAAAGGTTGAAGATATTTTTTATTCAAAGAGATTTGTCCAGATAGATGGAATTGGTCATGATTCTGTGGATTACAATATTGTCAGCAGATACATTGAGGCCGTGCTTGCCTTAATAGATGTAGAAGGGATAAGACAACGAAAATTCACCGTGGTAATGGATACTGGAAACGGCGCACAAGCAGTTGTTGCTCCGCTTTTGGCAAAAAAGCTTGATTGCAAAGTAATCGTCATCAATGGCCAGATAGATGGCGACTTTCCTAGCCGTGGATCGGAGCCTACTCCAGACAATCTTGAAGTGCTCTCCGAAACTGTCAGATCTGCAAGGGCAGATTTTGGTGTTGCATATGACGGTGACGGCGATCGTAGCATCTTCTGCGACAACACAGGCGCGATTTACATGGGTGACAAGACTGGGGCACTCTTGGTCCGGCACTTGCTTTCTCAAAGGCATAAGGGTTCCGAAGTTGTTTGTCCTATCAACACTTCCATGATACTATCTGTTGTGGCAGAACAAGCTGGCTCTAAAATGGTCTACACCAAGGTTGGAAGTGTCGAAGTATCGCGTGAAATGGTAAAGCGCAATTGTCCACTTGGACTGGAAGAGAATGGTGGCTTTATGTATGGCCCGCTAAATGAGGTGAGGGATGGTGCAATGGCCACTGCGCTGGTACTTGATATGATGGCTGCATCTGACAAGTCACTTTCACAACACATTGCCCAACTGCCGCAGACTTTCCAATATAAGACCAAGTTTTCATGTCCCTCCCGAGAAGTAGTTGATCGGATAATCAAGATCTGCATCGAGCACGGAAGCCCACGAAAGGTCGAGACGCTGGACGGAGCCAAGATTTGGATCGATGACGAAACTTGGCTGATGGTAAGGCCTAGTGGAACTGAACCCCTTATCAGAATGTATGCAGAATCCACTGACAAATCGCTACTAGACTCAAAAGTTGATGAATACCGCAGGTATGTACAGTCTCAGATATAGGAATGGACAACATTTTTAATACGCTTATTCTTCTTACACAGAAGAATAAGAGATGATCCCAATGGGTGATAGAAACATTGAGTAAGCCATATTATGTCAAGTTTGAAACTTCTAAGGATCTGGTAAATGCAGTTTATGAGGCTGTCCGGGTATCAAAGCAGAGCGGGAAAGTCCGCAAGGGTACTAATGAGACTACCAAAGCTATAGAACGCGGCGTATCAAAGCTAGTTGTAATTGCCGAGGACGTTGAGCCGCCAGAAGTCGTGGCTCATTTGCCTATCTTGTGTGAAGAGAGAAACGCACCATTTATCTTTGTACCTAGCAAGCAGCAGCTGGGTGCATCACTTGGAATCGATGTAGGCTCTGCAGCTGCCACAATTGTTGATGCTGGTGAGGCTCAACACATCGTTGAGCAGGTAGTCAGCTCTATAAGCACTATAAAGGGAGTGGCTGCGACCCAGAAATGATAGTGGAGAGAGGCTGCTAGATGAGCAGCAAGACAGCTGAAGAAAAGGTCGTCCCTGCAGAAGTTATACAAATAGTGGGCAGGACAGGAATCGCTGGTGAGGTCATACAGGTACGTGTCAAGGTTCTCGAGGGCAAGGACAGAGGCCGAATTCTTACAAGGAATGTGAAGGGTTCTATTAGGATGAACGATATTTTGATGCTAAGAGAAACCGAGCGTGAGGCCCGCAAGATAAGGTGATAATAGTGAATGAGCAAAACCGCAACATCTCTACGTAACTGTTCGTTCTGTGGTAGCCATATCATCAGTGGACACGGAATCATGCTTGTCCGAAATGATGGGCATGTGCAGTGGACCTGCTCGAGCAAATGCAAAAAAAACATGCGAGTGTTAAAACGTGACCCAAGAAAACTCAAGTGGACAGTTCGCTATGTAAAGGGTGGACTGCACATGAAAAAACAATAGAGTAGTAGCTTAGCCATGGCATCTGAGCAAACGCTAATTGTTATCAAGCCTGATGGTTTTAGGCGCCATCTGACGGGGAAGATATTGGCCCGCTTTGAAGAAAAAGGCTTCCAACTAAGGAACTTAAAGTCCTATGATTTCTCTAAGGAGAAGGCGCAGGAATTTTACTCTGTCCACAAGGAAAAGCCATTTTTTGAAGAATTGTTATCCTTTATTATGTCTGGGACCGTGGTGGCATGCATTCTAGAGGGCAACAATGCAGTAAACACTGTAAGGCTCATGATCGGCTCAACCAAATCATTTGAAGCGGCCCCCGGAACTATCAGAGGTGACTTTGGCCTCGGATTTACCGATAACATTATTCATGCTTCGGATTCTCCTGAAAGCTTCATAAAAGAGTCGCGTGTCATTTTTGACTGATGCAAATCCGTGGAACTTAGGCAGCCAATCGTCGTAGTTTTAGGTCATGTAGACTCGGGCAAGACCTCGTTACTGGACAATATTCGTGGTACTGCAGTTCAGGCGCGAGAAGTAGGAGGTATAACGCAGCACATAGGTGCAAGTTTCCTGCCGGTTGAAACCATTAAAGATATAACTGGGCCACTATACGCCAAACTTGCCAGGGCAGAAGCAGCAATACCTGGGCTACTTGTCATTGATACCCCTGGCCATGAGATTTTTGCGAATCTGCGCACACGGGGCGGCTCCGCAGCCGACATTGCTATAGTCGTTGTAGATGTAAACAGAGGTTTTGAAGCGCAGACTATTGAAAGCATGGACATTCTGAAAAAGCGCAAGGTGCCATTTGTCGTTGCGCTTAACAAAGTCGACATGGTTGCCGGCTGGCGCACCTTTACCCGATTCATTTCTGAAGACGTAAAAAGGCAGGATGCCAGTGTGCAGACTTTGCTTGATGAAAAGCTATACAACGTTGTTGGAATGCTCTCGAGGCTCGGCTATCCATCAGAGGCCTTCTGGCGGGTTAAGGATTTTACAAAGGAAGTAGCGATAGTTCCTGTCAGTGCAAGAACTGGGGTAGGAATAGCCGAACTCTTGGCCGTATTGGTGGGTCTAACACAGCAGTACATGGGGAAGAAATTAGAGCGGCATACTAAAGATGCTGCAAAGGGCATAGTACTTGAATCTAATGAAGAAACGGGCCTTGGACCATCTGCAAATATTATACTGCTTGATGGAATACTGCATCAGGGAGATGGCATTGTTGTAGGTAAGCGCAATGGTGCAATTTCCACCAGGATAAAATCTCTGTTGTTGCCAAAGCCACTTGATGAAATGCGAGACCCCCGGGACAAATTCAAGCAGGTTAGTGAGGTAATAGCAGCCGCAGGCTTGAAGATAACGTCCCCTGACCTTGAAGGTGTATTGGCAGGAAGTCCTGTATATGTTTATAATAACAGCCAAAGAGGGAGTAAAGAGGAGCTTGACCGCCTAAAATCGCTTGTAGAGTCAGAGGTCAAGAATGCAATCGTTAGCAATAATCAAACTAGTGGGGTGGTATTAAAATGCGACACTATAGGCTCACTTGAGGCCATAGTAGACTTGCTCAAGAAAGCAAATGTTGCCATCAGAATGGCCGATATTGGCAACATAACAAGAAGGGATATTGTCGAAGCCGCTGCAGTGAAGGAGAATGACCGCTATCTCGGAGTCATGTTAGGCTTTAATGTCAAAGTCCTTGAAGATGCACAAAAGGAGGCCCAGGATCGTGGAGTGAAGATCTTTAACGAGCAGATAATCTACAACCTTGTGCGAAGCTACACAGACTGGGTCACATATCAACGTGAGCATGAAGAATTGATCATTTTCAATGAGCTACCCCCGATATGCAAATTCCAGTTCCTCAAAGGATTTATTTTTAGGCGCAATGATCCCGCTGTCTTTGGTGCTGAGATTCAAGTAGGCAAGCTCAGGCAAAAGGTGCACATAATAAATGAAGAAGGCAGGAAGGTGGGCACTGTACATCAGATACAGGAGAGCGGAAAAGCGATTGAGGAAGCAACTACAGGCATGCAGGTTGCAGTTTCGGTCAAAGAACCGACAATTGGCCGTCAAATAAATGAGGGCGATGTTTTTTATACAGATCTTAACAGCAGACAGGCAAAGCAACTGCTTGAGAGGTTCAATCACAGACTAAACGATTCAGAAAAAGAAGTTTTGAATATGCTTGTTACTAAGAAAAGAAAGCATGATCCAACATTTGGGTACCTTTAAGATCCGACTTACTGGTATTTTTGAAGTAAGCCCTCTAGACCCTTTTCTCCCACAGCCCCAACTGCTCTGTCCACCGTCTTGCCATTCATAAACATGATAAATGTTGGAATGGCATAGACATCGTAGCGCATTGCAATCCCTTGGTTGTCGTCCACGTTCAGTCTTCCAAAGGCCACCTTGTCGCCATACTTTTTGGCCAGCTTATCGAATATCGGAAGCATGAACTGACAAGGGCCACACCATGTCGCCCAAAAATCTACCAATACCGGCTTGCTGCCTCCTACGATTTCATCAAAATTTCTCTCACTCAATTCGACCAAGCTGGTACTAGCAGCATGCATGCTTGCCGTTTTCCTTTCTTCACTCATGTTCAGACAACATAGAAGTGCATGAATTATTATTTAAGATTTATTGGTTGGCTGTCTGCCCTTTGAGGGTTAGGCCTCTCTATCGGACGACAAATTTGCGTAATCTCGCGAACTAAACACCGAATATCATCTAAGTGCCGTGTTGTAGTCTCAAGAAATGTTCCGGCAGGAAAAGTCTGCAGAACGATCTAACTAGTCATTATTATAGATGTTATTTTTAGTTCAGTTATTGTGGTTCGATCCTGTTAGGAATTCATGATAAGGGCATCATGATTCCCCGCAGAAATTTCTGCATATATCTCTTTTGCAGGTTTGCCTTCCACCTTTACACCCATACTAACGCATGATCCAATGACCTCTTTGACAGCACCCATGAGATCCTTGGCATATGAGCCATCAATCTTCATCTTGGCGATTTTGACAGCACTTGCAATCGGCAGGTCGCCAGCATAATTTGTGCCAGAGGTACCTGACCCCTTTGCTATACCTGCCTCTTTTGCCACTAGAGCAGCTGTTGGCGGGATGCCAACTTCAACCGAGAATTTTTTTGTTTCGGTATCCACCTCAACTTTGACTGGAACCTTCATACCTGGAAAATCCTTTGTCTTTTCGTTAATGGTATTTACCACCTGCAGTACATTTACTCCCATAGGACCCATTGCTGGACCCAATGGTGGTCCTGCATTGGCTTCTCCTCCGCTTACTAGAGCCGAGATGGATTTCTTTTCGCCCATAATATCCAAGCAATAGGTTTAGCCAAATTATAATTCTTGCTCTTATATTGAACACAGGCCTTCAGCTTGACAGGTTTTTAAGCCCGTGGTGTATGTAAATGCCGGATGTCAGATCAGGAGCCTAATGAAGGCGTCGGGTCTTTATTTTTCGAGCTTGCCGGTGATCTCCGTCTCTTGATGCTGACAAAGCTCAACCAAAAGAATTATCGTCTTTCCCAGCTAGCCACAGATCTTAATGCTACAATGCAAGAAGCACACCGGAACATGACACGTCTGATTGAGGCAGGGTTAGTAGCCAAAGGCAGAGAAGGCGAGCTGATGCTAACTGTATATGGCAGAACGGTGGTAACGTTAATGCCAAGCTATGATTTTCTATATCATAATAAAGAATTTTTCCTTGACCATAGTCTTGGCGACTTGCCGACCAAGTTTATCCAGAGGATGGGGACGTTTCAGAGCTGTGAAATAGTGCACGGTGTGATGGCAATACTCCAGCGCTGGAAGAATCTCTATAGTGAATCTGAGCAATACATCAAAGAGATAATGGCGCAGGTGCCACTTGATCTTATTGAAACAGTGAGCAGTAGAGTCGAGAAAGGTGTTAAGTTCTCCTATATTTTTGCAGCCAACGCGGTTGTCCCAAAAGGGCGAACACAGATTCTCCAAAAGGTTGGATGGCGCAATTTCATCAGCACAGGCCTGGTTGAGCGCAGGATGCTGCCTGAGGTAAAGGTAATGACGATTTTCAATGAAAAGCAAGGATGCGTCCTCTTTCCTAACATGAGGGGCGAAGCAGATCTCAACACTATGTTTTACAGCGAGGGCAAGGAATTTCTTGAATGGTGTTCTGACCTGTTCGCATACCAGTGGGAAAAGGCTGAACCGTTCGACGAAAGCAAGCTGAAGAATGAAGTATAGATCATATTTTTATACATCAGACTTCATCAAGCATTTATGCCAAAAGCTTTTGTTCTCATGAATGCTGAACTTGGAAGTGAAGATTCTCTTGTTAATGAATTGAAAAAACTTGAAAGCGTCAGGGAGGTCTACCAGGTTTATGGTGTTTATGATATAGTGGCACAAGTTGAATCTGACACAATGGATAAGGTAAAAGAAACCATTACCTGGAAGCTTCGAAAGCTCAACGGAGTCAAATCGACATTGACTATGATAGTCATGGAATAATGAGGCGTAATCATGGATCCTTGGACCACGCTGTAGTTCTTGATCCTTAGTGCAAAGGAAGGAACACGAATATTATCACCCTCTGCAAGTGTCTAACAAAGTAGATGATGGTGGAGCTGCGGTTTCAAATGTGGTTGTCATTGTACTTTACAAGCCAGTACTCATGATTTGTTTTACCTATTTTCTTTAAAACACCATAATATAGGTATATTTTCAATCCTTCATAGGATCGCAACTTTAATCAACCTGACTGTCGATGCGACAACTAATGGATCTCTTTAGCAAAATAAGGGGCGGGGGCGAGCAAAAAAAGGTGTGGAAATGCGAACACTGCAATATGACCTTCAACGATAAGGAACGAATGAAGAGACATAAAAGAAAGGCCCATGGTGAAAAGGGTGGAGATGATATGCCGAATACTAACCCCTTTGGGTTTTGATAGCACAAAGGCTTATTTCATGTCACCACATTCTACAAGTGGACTCGGGTAGTATATGTTCCCAATTCACGATGACATAGAACGAGTGCATGGAAGGCCATATCTGAATTATTGCATGATCGCCATAAACGTTATCGTCTTTATCTGGGAGGCATCTGCCACAGGCTTCTTTTCAGATCCCCGTGCAACTGAGGATATATTTATGACCTATGGCGCAGTTCCAAGCAGGATAGTCAATGACTTTCCTAGCAGCGCGCCTACGATTATTACATCCATGTTCATGCATGGTGGAATTGCTCATATCATTGGCAATATGGTATTTCTTTTTGTATTTGGAGACAACATTGAGGATCGGTATGGTAGGTTAAAATACATAATTATATATCTTGGATGGGGAGCAGCGGCAGCGCTTGCCCACAGCTTTTACGCCGTTTCAACTGGGCAAGGAGAGATACCTGCAGTAGGTGCCTCAGGTGCTATTTCCGGCATCCTTGGCGCTTATCTTGTCATGTACCCAAGAGCTAACATCCTTACCATAATAGCAGTGTTCTTCATCTACACGGTTCGTATACCTGTGCTGGTCTACATACCTTTTTGGTTCATAATGCAGTTGATCTTTGCCCTAATTGGCCAATTAGGACCTACTGGTGAAGCAGGGGTTGCATATCTTGCTCATATTGGCGGTTTTGTTGCTGGTGCTCTTACTGGCCTTGCATGGAGGGCGCTACCCAACTCTGTAAAATACAGAAATGTTGCAAAGGAAGTTCAAGTCAAGCCAATATTCCGAAATCCAATGGCGAGGAATGTCAGACCTCGGATCGAGGATGTTATGCCTTCGACGCCTGAAGTAATAGAGGGCTTAGACTACTACGAGGTGATCGCCGAGATCCGGGGCATATCCGATGCTTCAGACATCAGTGCAATATATGAGCCGGAAACGCGCGAAGTACGGATTGTTGCCCGTGGAACGAGGAAGTATGAACTATTAGCAAAGTTGCCCGATACCGCAGTCAACCCTGTAGTAAAGTACATTCAATACATCAATGGAATAGCTCGCATCAGGCTTGCAAAATAGCCTATAATAACCTTGCAGTAAATTTAAAATATCCCGCAGAGTCCCTTTAAATTTACAATTTTAGGAGAATGTGAAAAATGTCAATACAACAGGGTTCAGCTGGAGGCGTTCCAGTGTTAATTCTTAAGGAAGGTACATCGCAGACCAAAGGCAGAGATGCTCAAAAGAACAACATCACTGCTGCAAAGCTGATTGCTGAGATTGTTAGAAGTTCCCTCGGCCCAAGAGGAATGGACAAGATGCTTGTAGACACTCTTGGCGATGTAACGATAACAAATGACGGTGCTACAATTCTCAAAGAGATAGACGTTCAGCATCCAGCAGCCAAGATGATGGTGGAAATTAGCAAGGCTACCGACAATGAGGTGGGAGACGGTACTACATCTGTAGTGGTGCTCGCTGGCGCGCTCATTGAAAAGGCCGAAGATCTTGTCAACAAAGATGTCCACCCTACAGTAATTGTTGACGGCTACAGAAAGGCTTCAACGAAGGCTATCGAAGTGTTAAACAACATAGCACACAAGATTGTTGGCAACGAGAAGCAGGAACTGATACGAATAGCAAAGACGGCAATGCAAACTAAGCTAGTGTCAGGAGAGTCCGAGGATCTTGCCCAAATAGTAGTTGAGGCTGCCCTTGCAGTGTCTGAAAAGACCGACTCTGGTTTTAGGCTCGATCTTGATGATATTAAGGTGGAAAAGAAAGCTGGTGGCAGTTTACGGGATACCAAATTAATCAAAGGCATTGTATTGGACAAGGAAGTTGTGCATGGCGGTATGCCAAAGAGGATAGAAAAAGCCAAAATTGCTCTCATCAACTCTGCTCTTGAGATTGAGAAGACTGAGTTTGATGCAAAGATAAACATTAACTCGCCTGATCAGATGAAGATGTTCCTTGAAGAGGAAAATAGAATGCTCAAGTCGATGGTTGACAAGATCCTCGAATGCGGAGCTAATGTAGTAGTATGTCAGAAAGGAATTGATGACGTTGCGCAGCACTATCTTGCAAAAGCAAATGTTCTGACAGTCAGGCGCGTCAAAGAGTCAGATATGACAAAGATGGCAAGAGCAACTGGTGCAAGAATCGTCAATAGCCTTGATGACCTTACAGCCAAAGACCTCGGAGCTGCCGACCTAGTTGAAGAAAGAAAAGTCGAAACTGACAAGTGGGTATTCGTTGAGGGAGCCAAACATCCCAAGTCTGTGACAATCCTCATAAGAGGCGGCTCTCAAAGAGTTGTAGATGAGGCTGAGAGATCAGTGCACGACGCGCTAATGGTATCAAAAGATGTCCTGGAAAAGCCTGCGATTGTTGCAGGTGGTGGAGCGCCCGAAGCCTATACCGCGTCAAAGCTCAGAGAATGGACAAGCACACTTTCAGGTAGAGAGCAGATTGCTGCGGAGAAATTTGCAGAGGCCTTGGAGGTGATTCCTCTTTCTTTGGCGGAGAACGCTGGCATGGATCCCATTGACACAATCACTGAGCTCCGCTCTAGGCAAAGCAAAGGCAGCAAGTCTACAGGAGTCGATGTGCGTAATGCCAAGGTTGCCGATATAAGCAAGTTGGACATAGTAGAGCCTCTTGCGGTAAAGGAGCAAATAATCAAATCTGCTACAGAAGCCGCATCCATGCTACTGAGGATCGATGACGTCATTGCGTCAAGTAAGTCAGGTGGACCTCCATCGGGACCGCCGGGCGGAATGGGCGGAATGGGCGGAATGGGCGGAATGGGCGGAATGGGCGGAATGGATATGTAAGCCTCCTCCAATAACCCTTCTTCTATTTTCCTTTACTTTTTTTCAACTCTACCGCAATTACTTCTCTTATCCAGCTACCTGTTTCTTGCATGACAGATAGTTTGATCAGATATTCTTCCCATGATATGCTGCCATATGCGTTGACCCATACTTTGTAATGATTGATCATGTTATCAAATGCTTGTTTGTGATACCGGCAATATTTGTCAGCTGATAAGGCTTTTCGGTAGCAGGCGATACATCTAGCAGTAGTCATGGAAGGTTTAATTATAGTCAGGAATTTTAAGAGTTATAACAAAATCATGCTTACAACTCATTCTAAAGTTGTGTGGATAGTCGCTGTAGCGTATTTGACGATATTTTTTGCGCTTGCGTCAGGCATGATAAATGCTCTGATTGAGGGTAGAGGTATTAATAGATTCATGATTCCCTCGCGCTCTGCCCAGACTGTTGGCGAGACCGTAGTCATTACATTGATTCTCTTCATGGGTATGGCAGGCGCCTTTATGCTCTACCATTCGGGAAGATCCGCAAACCCAAAGGTGCAGAAGGCCCTACTCATATCAGGATTTGGGGTGCTGGGGATTGCTCTACTGCTGGGATTCATACTTGTGGGAGTCAAACTGTGATAGCGTTGCCCTTGTACACAAATATTTTACCTGGTTCAATCGATTCATGTTGTACTATTTTGAGTGCCAAGTCGCTTTCACGCAACTCTATGCTTAGCTTTACTGCGCTCTTGCTTTGGAGCAGCCTGCGACTTGCAGGCAACTGGACCCAGCCACCTTCTTTTCTGTAACGAAGCATGCTTGTAGCGAGCACTGGAACATTTACATCGACTCCACGCCGGACAAGCAGCATTATCAAGACCGAAAGCAGATGATTCAGACTGCCCATAGGCTGCCGTATCGGAAATAGGTTGTAAAAGCTATTTACAGAATCGAAAACCACAAGCGAGCTATCGCCCATTGATTCAAGCACATCTTTAATCATGGCAGCAAGTCTACCCTCTGACAGCAAATAGATGTCGATCATGTTCGGACATACTAACCCTGCATTGAAATACGCTGTAAATGTTGTGTCCAGGTCAATATAGATGACTCTATCAAACTGTGACGTCAAATGAGACATATAGCAGAGCTTGGCGTATGGATCGGTAAACATTAGAGTATTTAAGCCGCGCCCGCTCAATATCTCCGCAGAGTCCACTTGCTTTTGTATCGCAGGAGGTTGAATATAATGTGAGTGAAATTGACTATGACCAGCTGACGGATGATGACTATCCAATAACAAAGAAGAGTATCTACATGAACAACGGAGCGATTGCTCCAACACCGCTATCTACCATCAAGGCAATGACTGATTTTATGCTCACCTGTGCGCATAATGGACCTGACTCATCCCATACGTCTGATTATATAATATCGCTCCTTGATGAGTTGCGGACAAGGATAGCCCATCTGATTAACTGCGATCATGAAGAAGTCGTGCTTGTGCAGAGTACTACTGAGGGTCTCAACATGGTGGTGAATGGGCTGGAGTGGAAAACTGGTGATTCGATGGTGATAAGGGGAGGTAGGCATGAGCACTATGCCAACTATTTGCCTTGGGTTGCATTGTCGCAGAAAAAAGACGTGCAATTAAGAGAACTGACTATGATCGACGAAAATGGATACTTTGACCTTGGCCAGCTTGAAAGCTTGGTCAAAGGTTCCAAACTCATTACATTGAGCCATGTGCTTTACAACACCGGTGCTATAATGCCTATTGAAGAGGTTGGGGAGATTGCGCAGAAAAACAATGTCCTGTTTTGCGTTGATGCTGCCCAGAGCGCCGGCACTATTTCAATTGATGTCAAAAAGATAGGATGTCATTTTATGGCATTCCCCGGCTTCAAGTGGCTCTGTGGCCCCACAGGAATAGGTGTATTCTATTGTAGCAGGAAGGCGTTCGAATTATTGGAGCCCTATGAAATTGGTGGCGAGTCCTCCACTCTGTCTGAACAGAACACCATTACACATTTGGATATGCCAGGTAGGCTTCAAGCAGGCTTTCGTAACTTTCCTGGTGCAGCTGGACTTGAAGCGTCTTTGCGCTACATACTTCGAATCGGGCTCAAGAGGATAACTAAGAAGAACATGAATGTAGCCCGCATTCTTCGTGAAGAAATATCTAAAATCCCTGCAGTCGAAATGTATGGTCCTGAAGATGAAAGCAAGCGCTCGTCTATTGTCACGTTCATGCCGCATAAGGCTGACTCTATGACATTGGTACATCAACTTGAGGAAAATCGAATAATACTTGCTGCAAGAGACATTGGAGGAGGAAAGAAAGTAGTAAGAGCTACTCCTCACTTCTTTAATCGTGAGGAAGAGGCATCAATTACAGCAAGCCATGTCAGGGAACTGCTTGGATAATCAGATATTTTTTGTTGACTGTTCGCCTTGCCCCTCAATCACTATCATAGTCAATGTAGAGCGCACCTTATCTATTCTTCTTACATGCCAAGTTATTGTTTCTCTTAGTTTATCCATAGAATCTGAGCTTATTCTAGCAATTATATCATAAACACCATATACACCTGATACTTCA
>DATFCN010000074.1:0-7101 GCA_035253045.1 Nitrososphaera sp. | reverse complement strand
TTTACATAAGGAGTGCTCATACCCAGAGCAAAGAGGGAAGACCTGCATTATATTAATAAGAAGTGTTTATGAACTAACATTTATAAATCTTTTATTAAATGTTATGAAAATTACAAATTCAGAGTAGCTTTTGTTTTCTCTTGTGGTTTGATGATAATGAAGGCGTAACAATTCTTATTTTTATAGAACTTTTATCTGATCCAATTACGATGATGGTTGCATCAGCCAATAATTCTGATCGCCAGAATGACCTTATGCCTGCGTGTCCCCTTCTATGTAGGTTCATAGGTCAAATACTTTGAAGAGAGGTAAGTAGCCCAGATGAATGATCTCTTATAAGAGAAAATGCACTATATATTTCCAGTTTGGGGTATAAATGGTGTATAAATGGCAGTTTCATCTAGCGAAGCGGAAAAACTATTAGATGACATCTTATCTGCTAACGACGGAATCATAGCTATATCAATAATGGACATGATGGGAAATATCCTTGCGGCTAAATCCAAAGAGTCTGTCAAAGAAGTGTTAGAACAGACTCAGGAGCAGAATAAGTATGGTGGAACTCTTGTTGTTGCAGCCCTTACTATGGTAAGTGGAGTAAAAGAAATTGTTGGAAGAGTCAAAGCTATAATTACTATCCATGAAAACTGTAAAATAATGTTGCTACCCGTACCGTCGTATCAGCTATTAGTTGGGCTTGTACTTAAGTCCTCAATTAATGCCGAAGATCATATGATCGCTAACAAGATTGAAAGATTGATAGCAGATACGCTATATTATAGTGACAACGTTTAATACTACACTTTAAAAAGTATGTTCTCTGCGGGGTTCGTTAATTGGGCTAGGCTTCAATTTTCATGCTCACAGTCCTCCAATAACCAAAGAAATCCAAGGCTGAAACCAATAACTGATGATTACATTATGACATTATGACGTCTATGAATTCGACAACAAGATTTGCCAAAATAGAATCTACTGGGAAATGGAAGAGATAAGAGATTATCAACATTGTATCTGGAGAATACGAGACAGAAGCTATGAGAAATAGGCAAACTGGCGGGAAAGGAGAACTTGTTGGCCGCCCGGATCGATGGGATAATAGTAATCCTCAGTATGGCTAAATTTTTATCTCTTCCTTCACTTCATTTTTATTTTGAATTGGCAGTTTACAAAGAAAGTAAAGCCTTAAATTGCTATAAGTCCGTCCAGCAATTTTGGCAATTCTTTATTGGACATCTCGCACATTGTCTGTTAATTAATTTGCTTCTTGTCCCTACTTACTATGTGTAATCTATTGTGTAAATGTGAACTATTACCTAGATATGTTTGAGATATTGTTGCACATAACTCTAAAGACTTTCTGGCTTTGGAGCTTGTTCTCAGAAAGCGTTAAACTGTAGGCTCTTTTCTGATCTTCAGAATGAATAACAATACGACATTGGCAGTAATTGCGATAGTAACAGCTCGCTCTGGCAATGTTTTTTGGAGTAGTAATGGTAACAGTAGTGTTGTCATTACAACAAGCAGAAGCAGGGTGTGATAGAGGACGAGGTCTCCCAATAGTGTTTAATGCTTCATTAGGGCGATGCTTCAATCCCTAGGGAATAATAGGATAGAAAATACAAAAGCCCTTTTCCCTTAATTTTTCGTCACAGATTCTTAGACACGGGATTACAACGTACTAACGTCACGGGAAGATTCAACAGTATCCAAAATATAATCTTCTAAAAAGAGACAGTGGGGGAAGAGGTGCTGCTGTTACCTCCCCGCTATTCTTCATTGAGAAGAAGAATAGCACGTCCCGTAATCCCAGCAGGACATCTCTACCCCACTTTGGTATATGCGTTCGAAATTTCTGGTTCTATTCCTGTTTGTCTCGCCAAGACAGGCTACTTTTCTTGCTACTGTCTTGTTTTAGGTACTATCATATTAAAGTATCTAGTTTTAAAAGTTAAGAAGGATCTATCTGCATCTTTATGTCAGAAGAAGATAACACCTGTGAGATTTAAAGAAAAGAAAGACACCAAATGGCAATACATATAGAAACATACAAAGTTATGCAGAATGTGGGACACATATGCAGAGGTCATAGAATCGATCAAATCTAGGCTAGGAATATTTTTATAGAATCGACAGTTCATAACCCTTATCTTAATCTGAAACGTGCTAGTTCTTCTGCTCATATTATGAGAATGTCCTCGAAGTTATTGGGTTCACCAGCCATGACAATAGTGCTGACAACAGCAGTAATAGTAGCAATCGCTATGATTCTATTTGTTGCCACCTTCACGATAGCTAGTGCACAACAACAACAACAGCCACTTGCCAGTCAACCAGTAGATACTCAGAACGGAACAACGTTATTCAAGAATATAGAAGATGGCATAAAATTGGTGGTGCCAGAAGACTGGGTAATTCATGATGTTAATAATACAGGCGCTGCTTTGGAGGCAGAGGCAACCCAGGGCTATGGAATACTAGCGCAACTCTGCCCAGGGGAAGAACGGCAAGCAGTCTTTTCTAATGTTAGCAGTAGTGGTAATACAGCCAATTGCCAGGGATCTGAAGGAGATATCATACACATTGTGCGGTATCCCGACTTGGACACTAGGCTCCAAGCCTCTAATAATGTTACGACCAACGCTAATACCACAACAATTGACGATATCCTAGCCTACCATTTACAAAAGCTCCAAGAAGTTGGTTACAGTGGAATCGAGATTATAGACAGTACAGATACTACATTAAATGTTATAAATTCACAGACAAACCGAACATTAGAGGTAGTTCCAGCCAAGAATATAGAAATGATATACCGCACTGTTTCTGCCCCCGATGAAACAAGAAGAGGCTATTTCATTTTAGCCGCTGCAGATGCCATACCTAGCGATCAGGGGATGATGAAGGGATATAGCGTCTTTTATGAAGGCGCTTCTACTGCTGCAGCTGCAGAAACAACACCAGCAACGCCCGCAGGGAGTTTAGCCCCTATTCCTTTACCAGAACCAATCAAACAGGTATTTGATTCATTTGAGTTAGTGACTCAGGCAGCACCTGCAGAGCCCCTAACAGTAGAAATCACTTCAAGTGACACAGAAGGAGATGTTGCACCAGCAACTTTTGAGTTTGAAGCGAATGTGTCAGGCGGTACAGAGCCTTATAGTTTTAGATGGGCCTTTGATGGAGAGGTCAGCGAAGAAAGCAATGAACGAACTATTTCACACACATTTGAGGAAGCTGGCACACATAGTGTAGATCTTACTGTGACGGATTCAGAGGGTCAAATTGGATCCGACAGTATGGAAATCGCTGTCGAAGAAGCACCTGCAGAAGAAGAGCAACAAGAAGACGAAGGACCAGGCTCTGATGAATTAGTTGACTTAGATGGCTTAATAGATGATCTATTGGACAGGCTCGGACTCGGTAACTAAGGCTTAATTAGTTGTTCCTTTTGCCAAGAAATAATCTTTTTGTTGGGATGTCCTCTTTCCTATACTTCGGCTGCAAGCAACGATTATGTGCTAGTGTGAAGACCTAGCGTACTTAGCCTTGTTTTCCATCAGGACATAGCTCATCTGATTGTAGGCTTCGAGGAGACTAAGACCTTTTTCAGTAGTCTTAAATGTCTGCGTGTCTAAGTCATATCTAAGCAAATCGCTCTCAGTTAGAATTATTATATATCCTTTCAATTGTGCATAGCTGAGATTTACCTTGTACATTAGTTTGATTTTTCTTGTCACTCCACCATTTGCAACTTGTAAAATCTGGCAGATTATCTCGATTCTGTCTCGGATTCTGCTTCTTCGTATCACACCTTTATATGAAGAACTTTAGTTTTATTTATGATTATTGCATTATATATTGCCTGTATATGTAATATCTACAATCCTTCTCCAAAAAGAGACAGATTAATAAAATATTCCAAAGAACAACTCTTCTTGCAACTTGTTGCGTTTATGAAATAATATCTGTCGCGTTTGTTGTTTGAACTTGTCCTTTTTCCTAGCAGTAAAATTCTTTACTCCAGATAGCTTTTTGTTTGTTCTATACATCGCATTCAATCATCCTCTAACAATCCAATTCTGCAACATTACAAGATATTCTCCTCGACGATTGTTAAAAAGAAGATCACCTTGACATCATAACTCAATAACAGGAAAGGAACAACAGATTAGGGTTTGAATCGAGTCCTCCTCAAACACTTCATAATCCCTCCCGATTATCTATCCAAAAGAGCAGGGATTTATGCAAAAAGGGTAGTGCAATTATAGGGTATCCTCAATAAGGAGCATTATTATATCTTAGGCCCATATAGGCCCAGGGTTAATGCTGAATTATTCTTGATCCTTAAGTTTCTTGTATTGAGGTGTCATTGTCGTCATTGTCAGTACTGCTAATGTTGTTGTTCTGATTATCGTCAGTGCCATCGAGGTTGTTGTTATTGTCGAAGTAGTAATCAATTACATCATAGAGGCACAGACGTACGTCATCTGAAAACTGTTGGTCGTTGCTGGCAAAGCATTCTGCTGCATCAATTAAGAATAGTAATGCCTCATTGTTATTGTAGCCAGTAATGTCGTCGTTATTATCGGAGGTGGTTACTACATCATCTGCTTGTTGAGAAGTAGTAGGAGAGGGAGAGGAAGAGGAAGGAGTTGAACTATTATCAGCACTATTAGGAACAGACGTATTTGTACCCCATTCTTGATCTAAATCATCTGCATCATTATCTGTCAATCTTGTCTGCTCACTGCCATCATCAGCATTCATGACGTATATGTCGAAGTTTGGACCGGTCTCCTCGTTGCTATCGTCAAAGCTGCTAAAAGCTATCTTTTCGCCATCAGGTGACCAGCTAGGATCGAAGTCATCTGCATCATTATCTGTCAATCTTGTCTGCTCAGTGCCATCATCAGCATTCATGACGTATATCTCACGGGTGGCATTTTCGTCTCTATCACTGCTAAAAGCTATCTTTTCGCCATCAGGTGACCAGCCAGGAGCTAAATCGTTTGCATCATTATTCGTCAGCCGAGTCACATCATCACTGCTGCCATCAGCATTCATGACGTATATGTCGAAGTTGCCATTATCTCTATCACTGCTAAAAGCTATCTTTTCGCCATCAGGTGACCAGCTAGGATCGAAGTCATCTGCAGGGTCATTTGTAAGCCTAATTAGCCCACTGCCATCATCAGCATTCATGACGTATATCTCCTCGTTGCTATCGTCAAAGCTGCTAAAAGCTATCTTTTCGCCATCAGGTGACCAGCTAGGATCGAAGTCATCTGCAGGGTCATTTGTAAGCCTAATTAGCCCACTGCCATCATCAGCATTCATGACGTATATGTCGAAGTTGCCATTATCTCTATCACTGCTAAAAGCTATCTTTTCGCCATCAGGTGACCAGCCAGGGTTAAGATCATCTGCGTCATTATTGCTTATGTTCGTTTGATCATCACCGTCAGCCCCCATGACATGTATCTCGTTATTGCCATCTCTCAGGCTGACAAAAGCTATCTGTCCATTTGGTCCAGGAAATGTCCCAGCCCATACGCCTACGATGTTTGTTGTTCCCGTAAGCAGGAATGTTATCAGTAGTAGCGCTGAAATAGTTGTTAAAGGAATTGTTGTTTGGGTGATATTTTTTATTTTTTTTCCAAAAAAAGTAAAAGTCAACCCTTTTATCATAATGATGCCATCTCGTGCTAACTCTTAAATATTATGCAGCAGAGAATATATAAAAATTATAAATACATCCGATGGAAGGTACAATTTTCTACCTATTTCTATTATTTCATACCTCCATCTTTCTCCACTTTGGCTATCACTCTCAACCCAAACAGAGGGTGTTGTTTAATTCAGCGCTAGGATATGATTGAAGACGTGACTTTGCAGTTTCTACCACTACGGAAAATGCAGAATTGATAGCACTTACCAGAAGATTTTAGTTAGAGCGATGAGATTTAGATCCTCCACTATCGTCAAGAGCGAGGAATACCACTATCAGTATTAGTAGAAGATGATTGTGAAGGTGACGCCGATCTGATGCATCAATTATCATATCTGCGCTTATTCATCCTTCTGCACATTTGCCATTGCTTATAGTTATAAATCCCATTTCATCCAAGGATAAATTCTTACCACTGAGGAGTATTCGTTGGAACTCTCCATTGTGAGTGTCAGTAACGTTGAGGCGGACTGCGGCTCCATCTCCTTCTGCCACCATGGCTGTGATTTCATTATGGAGGTCTGGAAATGCGTTATTGACTGCAGCAGTAGGAATGCTCTGTGTTTGTTCCGATTCACAAGGACATTCCACCAATGTGAAAACAGTAATTAGATCGATACCAATAACTGTCCGATTCTATCTTTGTATGTTTATCTAGAACCTTTTTATTCGTGCGAGTTGCAGAAGGAGCCAAGGGAAGATGGTTGAAGCAAGGAAAAGAGCGATTTGATAACAAAAAATAATTACCAGATTTAAGCAATTATTTTCAACCACAAGCTTTTGATTATTTGTTCTGTGAATTAGAAAAAAAATGATCCAGATATATTTGATCAGAAATAAAAAAAGAAAGATTTGTAGAAGATCATCATCTTCTATCTATCCTAAAACAATGCAGCCAGGTAGTCTAACTGGTTGATTTTAACAGACATCCAACACACTATCACTACGACCACTTGTTATTGTACCATTCAGCAAATGGTTTCAGTACACCCAAATCATCGTCGCCAAACCACACTGATGCACCATCTGCTACGTCCATGACAGAATCAACACATTGCTTTAGTGTTTCTAGCTTTGATAGACCAGGTGCATTTCCTTGCTGAGTTGACACCTGGACACTGATGAGCATGTCAGGGTTTGCTTTCTGTAGCTTTGGCACTTGTGTATGCACATAATCAGAGTATGCTTTTATTCCATTGTCCTGAAGCGCTTGTGCCTGTATGTTATAGTAATCAGCGTATACCGCTATCTGAGAACCATATTGTGTCGTATAGCTTTTGGATGGCGTAGCTCTAAACTTCAATCCCTGTGCATGTGCTGCATCAGCTGCCTTTTTCATTGCTGCTACTACATTGTTATTGTCCCAGGAT
>DATFCN010000073.1:0-6263 GCA_035253045.1 Nitrososphaera sp. | reverse complement strand
ATATGCAGATTTGACCTCTTCATTTTCTGTCGCTTCCGCAGCCCTTCCAGGCCCCCATACAAAATGAAAATGTTCTCCATCTGAATGCTGGTGCTTGCCAGTTGGCTGATGATTTTTTGGAAAGTCTGGATCTATTGGCATCTTGATATAGCTACGTAAGATACATTACTAATATGGGTTACATACGCAGCCACAAGGTTTTTGCCATCTTTTCATTTTGATTCAGGTATATATTGATGAATGAACCCTATGCACTATAGCCGAATGTCTGAAGGGGTGATCTTCAAGAACAAATCAAAGCTGTCCCCACGCTACCTACCAGATGACTTACCACATCGAGAAACCGAGATTCAACAAATAGTCCGCATGTTTTCTGACGCACCGAGGGATCCTGACAGATTTCCCCTAAGCATTTTACAAGTAATAGGCGCTGCGGGCATAGGTAAGACCTCGACAGTCCTCAGATCCTCTAAGGTCCTTGAAGAGCTTTTTGCGAATAGCAGAATGAAATTAAAGAATGTATACATCAACTTGAAGTTGCAAGGCGGCAACAAATTTGCAATATACAGATTTTTACTTGAACGGATTGCTCCAGAATTGCCTGCTCAAGGGCTTAGCGCGGAAGAAATGCTGCGATACCTCCTGCAATATTTAAGACAAAACAAGCAATATGCCTTGATCATAATAGATGAGATAGATTATTTAGTTAAAAGTAGCAAAGACACAGGTATCATTTACGATCTGACACGCTTGAACGAATATGAGCTTGATAAGCCTTGCTTTGTTAAGGGGGTCATCTTCATTGCGCGAAGCATGGAATTTTATACGAGACTTGACGCGGCTGAGCTGAGCACACTTGGAAGGGTTCCAATGGAATTTCGTCCATATTCTATACAGCAAGTCAGCGACATATTAGAGAGTAGGGTTGCTGAGGCATTCAATCCAAAAGCTATAGGTTCAGACGTTATTGACAAGATTGCTAGTATTACAACTTCAGCGGAGGTCAATGGAGACGTGAGATATGCTCTTGATCTACTATTGTACGCAGGCAACCTTGCCGAATCCAATGGCTCCGGCAGGGTCACGCTTGATGACCTCAGGAAGGTGCATGGCCAAATGCATCCGTCAATTACAACAGAAGAGATCGATCAACTGTCAAAGAACCATCTCTTAAGCTTGATGGCTTTAGTCCGTGCTCTGAGAAGCAAGAAAAAACCCTATGTTGCGCTCAAGGATATACGTTTGTATGCGTCAGAACTTGCCGATCAACTCGGTATGAAAAAGATTGACATCGAAGAATATCTCGATGATCTGAATGCAAGGAAGTTGGTTGACGTCAGATCACTGAATGCAATAGGATTGCACGGCGCTTCGCTTGCTGAACTTGAACCCATGTTGCTGAGAAAGGTCAAAGGCGAGAAATAGTCTAATGTCTCAAGCTTTGAACAGCAAGCAAATTATTGAGACAGGACTTGGCAGTATTGGCAAGATCAAGATAATGAAGGCTTTGGCAGAAGAGAACAAACTCGCGACAATCTATGTGCTTCATAAAAAAACGCATCTGAAGCGCGAGGACATCAAGAACAATGTTGTCGACCTCGTGAGGATTGGCTGGGTGACTCAGAGCAAGTACGCGAATATGATGTACGGGATAAACAGAGATAATAAATACGTTAATGAATTGATAGAGTTCTTTAACGATGTTGGCTACATCGGTCAACAATGAGATCAGTCGAGCGAAGCATTTAGATCAGCAGAATTCGAAGGTTGATAGAGTATATCTTATTTTCCACATCCACCACTTAATTAGACTCAATGGCCCATTGATGAGAAAGATGTCACCGAGTCCTTGCAGTCTATAACTTAGAGATAAAGCCTCTTAACCATAAAAGTTAATGTACCTATCTTCCATCCCTTGATTCTCCATTGCTTGTAGCGTGCGGAATAGACCATCAATCGCTGCAGCTTCACTTAATCTACCCTTTGCCACCTGATTCGCAGATCCAGAGATATCTAGATAGCGGAGTCGATCTGGCACCGTGTCGGGTCTTATCCCCTTTTCTTTGCATCTCTGCACAAAGGCTGCAACCAAGCGGTCAAGATGATAGTTAACGTGTATTTCTGCCGCTTCGGTACGGTCCACCCCATAGAGGCCAGATATCAGAAGATCTACCCTTGATTCATCCTCTGTAGTAACTCCACCATGAGCAGCCTGTATTGCAGAACGACCTCGCAGCTTTTTAGTTTCTGATTCCCGCATTTATTAAGTACATTTCGAATATGCGCGTTAGTTCTTATTAATATAGCGCTGAAGAACCCAAAAAGGAATAAAAAGGCGAGTCTCTAAACCCTAATGTGCAGTCGTTACCGCAGCTTCATTCTAAATTCATTTTCATTACTGGGGGGGTCATGTCTGGTCTGGGTAAAGGTGTGACTGCGTCTTCAACAGCAAAACTTCTGCAGCTTGCTGGCTATAAAGTGTCATGTGTGAAAATAGATCCATACGTAAACTATGATGCTGGCACTATGAATCCTGTTGCTCACGGAGAAGTTTTTGTCACAGATGACGGTGGTGAGTGCGACATGGACATCGGTAATTACGAGCGTTTTATAGACATAGCTATGACTAAGGATCATAATATAACCACAGGCAGGGTTTACATGGATGTTATTACGGCTGAGCGACAAGGAAAATACTTGGGTCAGTGTGTTCAAATCATTCCGCATGTCACCGATGCAATAAGGGATATACTGTCCAAGATTGCTAATGACGAAAGACTAGACATCTTGGTGGTTGAGTGCGGGGGAACGGTGGGAGACATTGAGAGCTTGCCATTCCTTGAAGCGTTCAGACAGATGGAGTTGGAGTTGGGTCACTCAAATACGCTTTTTATTCATGTAACCTTAGCGCCAGTATTAGATGTAGTGGGCGAGCAAAAGACTAAGCCTACCCAGCACAGTGTACAGGAGCTCAGAAGGATCGGCATCCAACCAGACATCCTTGCCGTGAGATGCAAGACGCCACTAAGAGAAGACGCTAGGCGAAAAATTTCGCTCTTTGCAAGCGTGGAAGAAAGGTGCGTGATTTCCTGTCACGATGCACCTTCCATTTACAAGGTGCCAGAAGTACTCGAAAATCAGGGTATGCTCAAATCAATAGCAGAGCGACTTGGACTTCAAAGAGCCACTCTAAAGTGGGATAACTGGAGGTATATAGCAGACTCTTTTTCAAAACATGAGGGTTCGGTCAGAATAGCTGTGGTAGGAAAGTACGTAAAGTTGCCTGATAGCTATGTTAGCATTTACCATGCCCTATCACATGCTGGTGCGAGCATCGGCAAGAAGGTTGAGGTCTACTGGATAGACTCTGAAAAATTTGAAAACGGAGGTCTGCATAATTTATCAATGTTAAACAACTTTGAGGGGGTGCTGGCACCTGGAGGTTTTGGAATAAGAGGAAGCGAGGGGATCATAAGCGCTGCCAACTTCACTAGGGCAAATGACATCCCATACCTTGGAATTTGCTTTGGGTTTCAGCTCGCGATCGTTGCCTTTGCGAGACATGTCTGTAACTTAGTCGATGCAAATTCTACCGAGCTCGAACCAAATACAAAAAATCCTGTTGTTGATTTCATGCCTGAGCAGCTCGATGTTCGCAGGATGGGAGGTACAATGCGTCTTGGTAGCCACGAAATACATATAAAGCGAAAGACAATCGCAGCTGACATATATGGATCAGCTAGAATAAAAAGACGACACAGGCACCGCTTTGAGTTTAATCAAAATTACCTTGATATTTTAACAAAGAATGGTCTTGTGATGTCAGCCCATTCAGACACCGGCAGACGAATGGAGATGTTGGAAATACCAAATCATAAATTTTTCTTTGCTGTGCAATACCACGCAGAATTTAGCAGCAGACCTGGAAAGCCGGAGCAAGCATTTGAGGCATTCATCAGAGCGGCTGCAAACTGCTAAAATCTTAATTCGTATATTCTCTGACGGGCATCTCGAAGGGATGTCTTCTTTTTCACATATCCCTGGTTGATAAGGTGGCTGAGTGAAAGTCTAATCGTTCGCTCAGGGAGCATTGTCCTAGCTGCGAGGTCCTTTTGGCTTAACGAACCTTCATACTCCAGTGTCTTCAGTATGAGCTTGGCACTGGGTGGCATCTTTAGCATATCCTCAGCAAGCTTCACTTTCTTTGCCATAAGTGAAGCCGCAGAAGAATGTGGGCCCAGCCTCACAAGCCGGGCAGGGAAAGCATGCTTGCTACATTCAAGGGTGTTCCTTATCTGAAGCCTGTGGCCTCCATCTAGCACTACTTCACAATGATACCGACTAATGATGTCGATGACCTCGATGTTACTATGGTTTGGAACAATTAGGGGTCTGCGGGTATTATCCAGAGAGTTTACAGAAACGACTAAAAATACGAGTGCCTTTTGCAGTACCATTGGACCTCCGGCTGACATTGAATAAGCAGTGGATCCCGTAGGAGTTGAAATTATCACTCCATCGCTCTTGTCGTGCCAAATGTCATTGGCATCTATTCGCAAGACATGCTCCATTAGAGTCGCACTCTTACTTGGAAAAACTGCTACATCATTTAGGACAGGGTAAGCTTGCTTGCCGTCTACTTTAACTGCAAGCCGAACTACCTCCTCAACGGTATAGGTGCCCCGTTTGAGTTGGGAGATTGCAGCTTCCATCTCTCTAACATCCAATTGGGCAAGGAAGCCGGTTGAGTCAGTCTCATAGAGACCAAGAACAGGGGCGGAGTCATACTCGATCTTGTGAAAATAATCTAATATACCTCTGTCGCCTCCAGCCACCATTACCAAATCCACTTCATTTGCAATATGATAGTCATTATCCTTCATTATCTGAGTGGTGACGGTCAGCGATTCCAGCGTTTTTTTGACTTTAGAAAGGAGCGCTCCGTCCTGCATATCGATTCCTGAAAGCGCAACTTTCATTGTTATTCTACTGAATTAAGTATCCCGGAGCCGAATTTAAAGTTAAGAAAGACTTTGAAATCCAATTGCGTTGTAGAGGTAAGAGGCGTTTTCTTCTATCTTTGACATTGAGGGAATTTTGGCAACGCCCACCTGTCCAGTTTCAAGAGCCGCCTTAACAGCACCGGCTCCAAAACAGATCGCCCATACAGGGTCCTTTTCTTTCAGATAGGAGCAGGAAAATGATGCGCATAGAATATCACCTACTCCTGTAGAATCAACTGCGTCAATCCCTTGCAGGCTCAACCAGTAGTGCATATTCTTATGAAGTAAATGTATTATCCCAGGCTCAGTATAGATAACAAATTTTATACCACGGTCTTGCAGCACCTTCATACCCGCCAGCCCTTGCAATCCTGCTGTAAGCGCTGCCATTTCTTGATTGTCAACTTTTATTGCATCTATCCCTAAAAGGTCTAATTCTAACTTATCTCTCATGGTTATATGGCCCTGATAGTCGGCTAGGCGTAGGTATCCTTGTGGGTCCAACATGACAAAATCTTTTCTACCTCTATTCTGTTTTATTTCGGCAAGTACATCTTTAGGTATTTCGTCGATTACAGGGCTTGCTAACCAGGCATCTACCTTGGTTTTTTGAATGTCGTCGACAGTTAGCGGTCTGCACTTGTTAGTTAGTAATAGGTCTCGAGAATCACCTCTCGAAATAATCAGAAATCTGGTAGTAGGAGAGTTTACTTGCGTGCTATCACTTAGCAAGATGTTATTATTGTGAAGGATAGCGTAAAGGTCCACTGGAAGGTCATTGCCCGCTTTTGTCACAAGAAAAACGTCGAAGCCAAACCTCCTGCTTGTAATCCCACTATAAGATGGCGGACCTCCGATGCTCTCCAGCACTCTACCATCGCTTGTCTTTATCTGGTCAAGCACGACGTGTGACGCAATAGCTATTCTCAAGCTCTTCTTGTCGTTAGTACGTCTGTGAGCGATAATAAAAGGGCTTGTCTGCGGAGCCCATGACCGAGGATTGGGATGGCGGCGTGGGCTCGCGCTTACGCCCTTACATCTGGAAATGTGATCTACCGTAGCTATAAGGATTGTGATTGATTGTGTCGAGATACTTTTGGGTAGTATTTTTCTGTAGAGTGAAAGGATTTTTAGACACACTTATAGGATCGGATTTTAAAAAATATACTCCGACGTCAGGAGCCCAATAGTTAAAAAAAGGATAGTAAGCTTCAATATTATGACATAATTCGCATCATCTTGAAAAGCGACACAGTAAAC
>DATFCN010000072.1:0-3545 GCA_035253045.1 Nitrososphaera sp. | reverse complement strand
GTTATCGAGCAAAGCCAAATTCAGTGTAAAAGAGTTTTATTCCGCATAACCTAGCTTGCTACTTTGAACATAATCTTTTCTTGCTGAGAATGCAATCATGATATAATATACACGTACGTTTTGAATGAGATGTAAGTGCTGGCCATGACCTACTTCTATAATGTTGCAGCAACGTTTCAGCTTTTCAAGACTTCGCTTGACAGAAAAGGACTTGGGAGCATACAAAAGAGTGGACTGGGTGGGATTTGAACAATAATTCTTTTCTATTATTCTGACGTTAGGGTAGAACTAGCAGAGAGTAGGCAAGCTTTACAATCTGCATAGGTCGTGGGTTCAACCCATCCCACCACCTTCTTCCACCACACCCATTCCATTTCTTTTATTCCGGGAAACCATGGTTTGGATTGAGCTTGTTTTTGGGTAGGAGTCGGACAAAAAGCTCCACCAACAAAGATTCAAATCCTTACTATCACTTTACATGTATCAAGGATATGGTAGAAATTGTAGTGCAGTTTGAAGAAGAGGAGACGATTACTTTTGCCACAGTTTACTATTATTGATGCTCCCTCAATCTTGGGACTGCGACCGACTGGAGTACAACATCTTCCTGATGCACTTAAAGCAGCTGGTCTGATGAATGAATTACGAGCTCAATACAATGGACGAGTTTCTCCATTGCCTTATAGCTCAGAACGAGACAAATCAACGCTGCTACTTAACCCCGACTCGATCAGATCATTCTCACTCCAACTTGCCGACGCAGTCACTTTTGCGCTTCATAAGAAGCTGTTTCCTCTGGTACTTGGTGGAGATTGCAGCATCCTAATAGGAAACCTTCTGGCACTACGCCGCTTGGGGAGGTATGGGCTGTTCTTCATAGATGGTCATGCCGATTTTTATCAACCCGAAGCATCTCCTACTGGAGAAGTTGCCGATATGGATCTTGCGATTGTATCGGGTCGTGGTCCAGATATTCTGACTAATATTGATGGGCTAAAACCGCTTGTCCGAGACCAGGACATTATTGTGTTTGGTTATCGTGATGCAGAACAATCGGCAGGTGCTGGAAGCCAAGATGTCCATGATACTACCATGCATGTATTGGACCTCCAATATGTAAGGAAGTTCGGAATGATCTCCGCTGCCGCTTCAGAGGCTGCTGAAATACTGATTAATGATGAACTAGATGGATTCTGGATACATCTAGATGCTGACGTCTTGGACGACTCAATCATGCCAGCGGTAGATTATCGTCTAGGTGGCGGTGGATTCAATTTCACTGAGTTAAGTGGGCTCCTGAAGACTCTGGTTATCTCTGGTCGAGCGGTAGGAATGGACATTACGATCTTCAATCCGCTGTTGGATTTGGATGGGACAATAACACAAAGATTCGTCTCAAGCCTAGTTCAAGGTTTATCTTAAAAGGACGAAACGAGCACAAGTTTCAGTTTACTTTTTCGCATCGATATAAAAGGTGTCTTGGAGGAGAGATTTACTTGGCTTAGGTCATGGGTTCAATTCAACTCCTCCCACCCTCGGTCCATTTTTTATCAATCTAGTAAATTTCTAGATTGAATGCAGCTTGTTCTAGTTGATTGTCGGACTGTTTGTAAATAGTTTAATGCAAAAACAAGCGCTAAGTCCTTAAATAATAATCATTGTCTTGTGCTACAATGTCAACCAGTAACAACGGAAAACGAAGAAAGCCCTTTTTTATATTGAAATGGTGCACAGGAGCTTTTATAGTGGCGTTAACTCTGCTAGCAGGCGACTTTTCGCCCATAAGCCTTGCTACAGTAATTGCAACACCTAGCAATACTACAAGTACAACAACATTATCATCACCCAGGGTAGAGTTATCATCGCAACCAGTCTACCAAGAACACGTAAGAGATGTAAGCGAGATTCTGATAAACCAGACCCATGCGCATTTAATCGTGGAAGGAAATGGAACGCTGACTTTGCCAAATAGCACAGAGAGCATTAGAACTACTAGCACTGGAAGTGGGATAGTATCGATTTTCAGCACATTCGCTGGAAAAGAAGTCATGACCACAGAAGATGGAAGCGAGAATGCGACTGTGATATCTTATGAAATAGCACGGTCTAACAAGGAACAGGGAATTGGCAGGGGTATCTCAATAGCAGTCATTCATACAAATTCAACTGGTATGCTAGCACCACTTGATGGTATGATGCTAGTAGGTCTAGAAGAGTTTCAACCAGACGGAAGAGCCTTGCTCACCTACTGGGAATGGCAAAGTGGGATACCATATGTGAAGATGCAGATGCAGCCAATGATACAAGAGTCTCCAATGAATACTACAGAAATCCCTCCTGAGCTTACATCAACGCCAACCCAAACTAATGTGACATAAACATACAATAGACTCAAGAAGAGACCCCCATAAGTTTCCTCTTTCATTCTTTCTTGAAACCTCGCTTGACAATCTAATCGTCTACGGAGCATGCAAAGAGAAAATAGAATAGACCTGGTGGGATGAGTTGAACAGTGACTCTTCTTTTCATAGCTGCTATTAGATATGCTGAGATCATCTTAATACATGTGCTTAGGTCGCGGGTTCAACTCATCCCACTACCCCGTCCATTTCCTACGTTCTAGTTAACTACTGCATTGATTGATTGATATTACTTTTCAATTTTTCCACTGAGTTGTTTTCTCGCTTTGCTTTCATAGACTATGATTGCAATAGTCAGTCCGATGAAGGCAGCTTGAAGGACTTCAATTGCAAGCGCCATTGGCATAATGGGACCTGCTCTTCCAGTAATTGGGTTATCGGGCATCCTTGTTATCGCAAAAAGTATCATCAGCACTATTGTTCCACCAATGCCAACCAAATACCACGGCAATCCCCATCTTCTTATCATTGGCACTACCCAAAATAGCTGAGCTATTCCTGCTACTATGAAGAATATGCCTGTATTGAGATTAAATCCTAAAATGTTAGGAGCTAATATCAAATGTAAAATGCCAGCGACTGCTGTTGTAGCAGCTGCGGCATAGTATAGAATGCTTATTTTTGCAACCACGTTTGCTCACTCTGTTGTAGCAGCATAGTGCATTTTTCTACCCAATAGTATTTAAAGAGAATTAAGAATAATTACTATTGCAGTTGTCATGACGGATGACAATAGCAAGTACTAGTGTCCTACTCACTCCCCTCAACCTTTTTCTAATTATAAAACTACAGCATCATTTTTGAACTCATTTTTGAGCAATTACAAGACAAGTTCAACACCAATGCTAACGCTGTATATCCTACCGTCTGTCCATTGAAGAGATCCTCTTGTCTAAATTCCAAAAACCGCGTCGATTTATCCCGCTACGGGCTGCTACTGTTTCCTAAAGAGAATAACCAGGAAAAGATGCCCGCTAGATCCAATGGATACCTTTTTTGATAAAAAAGTCTTATTATTGGTATGCTAAAAATGGTTGAAATGGATGAAAATGTGACCCTTGCTGTACAATTGGAAGAGAAGGGTGGTGGGCGCTCTGTAATCTTGATCAACAAATTCAATGTCCA
>DATFCN010000071.1:0-16906 GCA_035253045.1 Nitrososphaera sp. | reverse complement strand
GCTCACCTCATAATCCTTTTGACACAATAGAAGATTATAATCCTGCGGAGGGCGACCGAATAGTAAACATAGAAGACTGCGAAACAATAGAAGGCACCTAGACCTTAGCTTAAGATATAACTGCTCTGCTACTGACCTTCAAATTACAAAAGCAGTCGACAGGAAGAATAATGCGGGTAGAATACTAGAAAGTGGCAGTACATCAAACATGCTGTTGCAGACTTCGTTCTTACTTCTTTTTACGTTCAAATCGGATTGCAATCGTATGATTAGGCCAGTATTGAGAGAATGGCATTATTCGCATTTGGATTCCTTTCTGTTTACAACCTTCAATTAATTTCTCCAAGTCGTTCATGGTCAAATCATATTTGTGGCATTCAAAGACATCCTCTTGTTCGCCCCTTACTTTTCTTAAATGGTCAAGCAGAACACCATTTAGTTTAGGCTCAGAAGATTTGCTATCATTACCAGAACCTAAAAGCCATCTGGGCTTCTTTCGAATGTCTGACACTGGTATATCTCTATCGTCTAATACCCCCCTCTCATCAGATTCACGATAAGCTTTGTCTGCTTCGGACTTTTTTATCGTTGTAGTACCCATTTTTAATTAATCACCACTACCATGATCATCACTACACAAACACCCCGAACCCTGGAAAATACTATCAGCAGTAGCTCAATTTTAATTTTCTAGCTTGTGGGGTTGTTTTTTCTTTAAGGGCACATGTGGTCTATTATTACTGCTGTGATCTATTCTGATTACCCCTTCTGCTTTAACTGCACTTCTTCAGCGTAAAGTTTCATACAACCTCTCGATTCTTTTCTTTCAGACTGTCTAATGTCATAGGTGGGATTTCTATGTCTCATTCCTTCCTATGCTTTTGAGGTTGGAATAAGAACTCTCGACTGGGACATTCCACCGCTGCGACCATCATTGCTCGGCTCTCAGTTGGTAACTCCATAAAGTAATTTTGAATACTCTTTTGAAGACTCCTTACTGCATCTTTACCTTTTGATTGATAATAGAGTCTATGGAAAATTCCTGCGTTTCTATGCCTGTTATAGTATTATTATTTTCTTCCCGAGCAGTCAACATTTATACTTATAATAGCATTATTACCTGAGGCAACAGATAAACGAATCATTCTTTCGTTTAATCTAATGAATAAACTGGAAGAAGTTCTTCTTTCTCATTCTCTGCAGCTCGCCGATAATGGGTATCTTGTGACCACAGTTCTTGCAGCAGTTATTAGCATCAAGGTTCCATGCGTCAATACTAAAACCATATCGCCCTATCACTACATTCTTGCATTCTGGACAATATGTATCTTCTAGGGGATGACCTGGTACATTTCCAAGATACGCATACTTCAATCCCTCTTGCTTTGCGACCTCATAGTGCTTTTCGAGAGTTTCAACCGGAGTGCTGTCGAAATCCATCATTTTGTAATCAGGATGGAATCGCAGAAAGTGTATCGGAGTCTCAGGCCCAAGCTCGTCATGCACGAATCTGCAGAGCTTTCTTGCTGCATTCAAATCGTCGCCAACCTGAGGCACTATAAGGTCTGTTATCTCGACATGGATCCTTGTTTTTTCTCGAATTTCTCTGAGTGTCTGAAAAATTGGATCAGCGCTTGGTATGCCTATATAGCGTCTGACAAACTCTTGCTTGCCGCTTCCCTTAAAATCAACTGTGATGCAGTCAAGGAATTGACTCATCATATTGACAGATTCAGGGGTATCATAACCATTTGACACAAAGATATTAAATATACCCCGCTTGTGGGCTTCTATACCACAATCTCTTGCAAACTCTATGAAAATCGAGGGCTCGTTGTATGTGTAGGCAATGCCATGAGCTCCATAGGAGGCAGCATTTTCTACGACATCTTCTGGTGTTGTTTCGGTACCTTCTACCTTGCGTCTCTGCGAAATATCGTAGTTCTGGCAATATTGACAAAGCCAGTTACAGCCTGTAGTAGAAATCGAAAAAATGTCAGTGCCAGGCCTGTAGTGGGTCACAGGTTTTTTCTCTATTGGGTCAATCTGGCCAGCGATCACTCTTCCATAGACAAATAACCGCAACTTATCATTTACGACTCCCCTTATACCACAGAGGCCGATCTTGCCTTCAGGTATCTCGCACAGCCTTGCACATGCTGTACACTTTATTCTACCGTTTGGCAGCCTTGCATATAGCTCGGCATCTTTACCAGGTAAACTCGCCTGCACTGTGAAGTTATTTGCGCATTTTAATCTTATAAATCATCGTCTAGTGCTCGTCATTACAATGTCTGCAATGCTATTATCACGGTGCAGTGAAGCGCACCAATTCTATGTAGTTTGACCTCCCCTTAATTTCATCTGGCTGTGTGAAGACATGCTTGCCCCATGATACCTTGATATCGGTGTAAAGCTTGTGAGTGCCAGAATTGAGGTCCCCTCCTTTGAGTTCAATAACCTTATTGACATCAAACAACATTGATTTTGCCTCCTCCTCAGTTAATGGGTAGAAAGGCGCATCATCCTTTACTATAGAAACCCATATGCGATACGGTATTTTGGGGTTGCGTGTCCAAAACAGCGCAGCCTTTCTCACAAGCTTGATCGGTGCAATTCTCCTGCCACCGGATTTAAGATCAATTTCAATCTTCATAAGAAAGCCTTTGTCATGTTTGTTGTACGCCCGCTCCCAATTCTTTTGGGAAAATGCATCTCTTATAGACCCTTGTATTCTAAAGCTCAGACTGAGAGTAAGTGGTTGATCAAGCCTCACGCTTTCCTGGGATTTAGCAAGTGTGGCGTTGTCAATGAAACTGTCTGCCATTTGGCACAAAGGTATCATTTATATCTTCAATAAGTAGTTGTTGTTGTCAGTATAACGCGCATGTTTGTAGAAATTGCAGATGTCAAGGATAACGAAATTGAGCTAAAAATACGTGAAGAAGATATCTCTGTTTTGTATATCCTTCAACACGAATTACTGAAGGAAAAAAGCATCGACTTTGCAGGCGTTATCCAAAAGCATCCACTTACAAAGGAGTATCAGCTGAGAGTGGCGACGAAGAGAAAGGACCCGATGGAAGTGATACAGGATACATCTACTTCTGCACAGGAATACTCCAAAGAACTTCTCAGCATGATCAAATCTGCCACCAAAAGATAGCGAGGTTAACACGCAGTGCGTTTTTGTCCAAAGTGCGAGACACGCTTGAGGCCGCCACCAGGAGATGAGGAGAGTATGGCCTGCCCAAAATGTGGATTTAAGACTAAAAGGGGTGAAGAATTGAGCAGGAAAGAGGTGGACATCATCAAGCCCACGCAGGATGTTTCTCTCAAGGTCATGGAAGGTGATAGTATTGAGACACTTCCGACTACCAATATAGACTGCCCACAGTGCAAGAATGGGACTGCATATTGGTGGATGCTCCAGACAAGATCTGCTGATGAAGCGACAACCCAATTTTATCGCTGCACTAAATGTAAGCACACTTGGCGCAATTACGCATAGATGCCCACCCTCGCACACCAATATTTACTATTATCATTGAGAGTATATGATATGCTCAGTGCTGTTATAATCAGGCTTTCTTACATTGCAGGTGGAACTACGAGATGATCTTAGGCAATCACAATGGACTCCAGCACTTCAAAGTCTGTTTGGGCATTTCTTATAGAATACTTGAGAAAAACAAGTAAGAAATTCTGACAAATCCTGTAGCCGAAGAACTTCGGAATTGGGTGCAAATACTACTGTTAAGAAGGGAATAGCCACTAATATCTCCAAGAATAAGTTTGCCGATTTTCAAAAATAGATATAGTTTTTATTTAATAAAATGAGCACTTAAGGACGTCGCTACATAACAAAGAGCAATGTTTAAAATCCGAATTGCCCTGCCAAATAGATGAATTTGGTTTTTGTAGCTAAGAGCAAGTCGCCCGACGAATGGAAGGCTGTGGCCTCTGCAATTTCGACGCTTGTTGATGAGGCCACTTTTGAAGCCGCGGCAGAAGGTATCTCCTTTAGAGGCATGGATCCCTCGCACATTGCCCTCATAGATATTCATTGGCCCAATCACGCATTTGAAAAGTATGAAAGTGATAGCTTGGTAAAATTTGGCATTAGAGTCGATGAATTTTCAAAGCTGATCAGGAGGGCGGATAAGAGGGACTCAGTTGAAATTAGCGTTGGCGATGATAGCATGCTGCACATAAAAATGTCAAATAGTTACAAACGAGAATACAAGAGCCGTCTAATAGAGAGCTCTGCGAGCTCTACACCGCTTCCTAAACTCAACTTTAACTCCAAAGCTGTATTCACAGCCGTAGCGTTTGACAAAGTTTTGTCTGATGTTCAAGTGGTGTCTGAATACATATCTATTGAATCAAAATCAGGCAGGATAACCTTCTCAGGGAGGGGAGATTCTGGTGAAGCTGACATTACTCTTGAGGCAGGCAACGAAGGATTAGAGGAACTTGAGGCTAAGGAGGAGAGCAAAGCTACATACAGCATTGATTATTTGTCTAAAATAACCAAGGCGGTAGTATCAATGGGTGGCTCAGTGACGGCGGAATATTCAAGTAAAATGCCACTCAGACTTGAGTTCAAGATAGCAAATGTGGGGAGGATCCATTTCTATCTAGCACCTAGAGTTCAGGATTAGAACATATATGCGCCTGGTTATGAAGTTTGGAGGAACTGCTGTAGACTCTCCAGACAAGGTAAGGCATATTGCACAGTTGATACAGTCCCATAAGAAAGGCAACGAAATAGTCTGTGTGGTTTCTGCGGTTCGAGGCATGACTGATGGCTTACTGTCCATAGCAGACAGCGTCAAGCGAGGAGATAAGACAGCATTGGATGACTTTGTAAAAAAGTGTACCAATACTCACATGCAAATTGTACGAGGCGCACTCTCAGACAACGGGTTGAAAAACGAGGCTGTTGTCACAGTCAAAAGGACGATCAATGAGCTACAAGATGTACTGGGGGGCATTGTGCTGTTAGGAGAAGTTACCACAAAGTCACTTGACTACCTATTGTCTTTTGGCGAGCGTCTCTCTACCCCGATAGTATCGTTTGCTTTACAGGACATTGGCATTAAGTCACAGCACCTTACGGGTAAGGAGGCAGGGATATTCACAGATACCAACTTTGGTGAGGCTCGACCCTTAATGGACACCACGAAGCTCAAGGTAAGCCATACGCTTGAGCCAATGCTAAATGATGACATTGTGCCCGTTGTAACGGGATTCATTGGTGCCGACCAATACGGAAACATTACTACTATTGGACGCGGCGGTTCTGACTACACTGCCACTATTATAGCTGCAAGTATAGGTGCTGAGGAAGTGTGGCTGTGGAGTGACGTTGATGGGCTAATGACTGCAGACCCCAAGCTGGTCGTTAATGCAAGAGTGCTCAATGAAGTATCATTTGCTGAAGCAATGGAGATGGCCCTATTTGGAGCAAAATATATGCACCCGCGTGCTCTTGAGCCAGTCTTTGATACGAAGATTCCAATAAGAATCCGCAATACATTTAATGTCAACCATAGAGGCACCACTATTACGCAGAATCCAAGCAAGGAATCGCAGAAAATAGTCAAATCTGTAAGCGTGATACGCCATACGGCTCTTATCGATGTAAGCGGCGGCGGCATGGTTGGCGCACCAGGCACGGCTGCGAAAATCTTTGATACCCTTGCTAAGAACCGCATTAACATCATGATGATATCTCAGAGTCCCTCAGAATCAAGCATTTCGATGCTTGTCAGAAAGACAGACCTTGACAAGGCTATTACTACTTTGGAACTGAGTCTACTTGGGAAGGTCATAAAGCAGATAAATGTCAACGACGATGTTGCAGTCATTGCTGTAGTAGGGTCGGGAATGCGAGGAATTAAAGGAGTAGCCGCCAAGGTATTTGGTGCTGTAGCAAAACATGATATCAACGTTATAATGATAACGCAGGGATCATCTGAACTCAACTTGGCATTTGTTGTTAATGACGTTGACTGCGTGCAGGCTGCGCAAGCTCTGCATGAGGAATTTGAGCTTGCAAAAGCAGCTGGAAAAGGATAAATTGGATTTCGCTTGACTGATGTGCAAGTATGAGCTCCAAGAAGGGCAAGTTGTACGTTGTTGGAGTGGGACCTGGCAGCCATGATCACATGACATATAGAGCAAAGCAGGTTATCAAGGAAAGTGAAGTCATTATAGGCTATGACACGTATGTTAGCCTCGTTGAAGATCTAATACTAGGCAAAGAGGTCTACCGTTACGCTATGACACAAGAAGTAGACCGAGCAAACCAAGCGATCGAATTTGCAGAAAAGGGCAAAGTCGTTTCAGTCGTTTCCTCCGGCGATCCCGGGATTTATGGCATGGTTGGGCTCATCTATGAAATCTTGGCTCAAAAGGGTTGGAGTAGAGAGGACAACAACAGTATCTATGTAGAGTGTGTTCCTGGAGTATCTTCACTCAATTCATGTGCTGCCCTAGTGGGCTCACCCTTGATGACTGACTTTGCAGTTGTCAGTATGAGCGACCTGCTAGTTCCATGGGAGATTATAGTCAAGCGAGTCGAGGCTGCAGCGATGGGCGACTATGTGACTGTGATATACAACCCTGCAAGCAAAAAAAGGGTTCATCAGCTACAAGATACAAGAGAGATATTCTTGAAGTACAGAAAGCCTGACACTCCTATCGCAATAATCAAAGGAGCTTATAGAGATAGCCAGGAGCTAGTTGTGACCACTCTTGAGAGGATGCTTGAACATCAAGATATGTTGGGCATGATAACTACCGTGATTGTGGGGAACTCGTCAACCTATAATTATGAAGGGATGATGATAAACCCGCGAGGATACACTTCGAAATACGAATTGGTGAAACGACAACAGCAACAGCCCGCCAGGTAATAGTAATAAAATCACACTACATAGTGTAATTACTTGTCGTAGATGTTCCATTATCTGTTTCTATTTAAAGAACTTGAGGATTAAAAGGAAAAGGGGGAGTGGCGTTTAGATGACTTGCCACGGTCTCGTTGCGAACGTAACTCCAAGGCCAACGCCAATAATTATGCACTGATAGATAATGTTCTGATACGGAATTGGCTTCAATATTGGTTCTCCATTAACGCTTACTGTTGCGCCTCTTCCAAGACCTGGCCCAACGTGCTCCACGTTCAACTGTGTGTGGACATGATATGTTCCTGGTTCAAGTGCTCTGACGGTGATAGAATATGGAATTGTTGATCCTGGAGGGATATCAAATATATTCCCAGGTGGGTCACGCGCCAAGAACTCCCATCTATTGCCAGCATTTGACGATTCACTAAACAGAGATAGCCATGCTCTTAATGGTCTGTTTACCAAGCTCGTAAGCTCACCAGTTACAGTCAAGTCTTCACCTGTCGTCAAGGTTTGATCTGAGAACTGTTCATTATCAATTCTAACGAATCTGCTTTGAAGTTGTGCCTGCACACCATGTGCGCTCGCGGGTAGAATATATGCAACTAGAGAGATAGCGATGATAGTCGCAAGAGCCATCGCAACTAACGTCTTGCTTTCCATCATATCTTTATTCTTAAGTAGACCAGAATGAACAAAGATATATATTTTGCTCTGACCCGTCAATCGCAGAACTTTCCATTCTGATCAATGCTAATTAGTGGCATGTACCTAGCTTAGATGGGACAATCACTTGACTTCAGAGGATGCAATTTCAGACAAGCTGGCTCTAGACAATATAGACGACATAGGACCAGCCACGGAGAAGCGCCTCAAGGCTGCAGGTTTTAGATCGATCCGAGACCTTCTCGTAAGAGGTCCTGTAGACATTTCAGAATCAACAGGGATGGAGATGGATGAATCAGTCGAGATTTGCAATAAGGCCAGAGTGATGCTTGAGGATTTGGGAATGATAGATAAGAGCTTTGTAACGGCAACGAGCCTCTACAACAGGCACAAGGATCGAATATCCACGGGGTCCAATAGCTTTGATGACCTACTAGGTGGCGGTATTGAGACAAGAGCTGTTACAGAGGTCTACGGAGAATTTGGAACAGGCAAGACACAGCTTTGCCACACTTTGTGCCTAATGGTGCAACAATCAGCATCTCGAGGCGGACTGGCTGCAAAGGCCATCTATATTGACACAGAAAATACGTTTCGTCCCGAAAGAATAGTTTCTATTGCCCAAGCACGAGGGTTCGATTCTCAAAAGGCACTTGAAAATGTAATTGTAGCGAAGGCATATAACAGTGCCCATCAAGAGCTTATAATCGACGAAGCTGGTTCTGTAATTGAAGACAACAATGCCAGACTAATAATTGTCGATTCAGCAATAGCACACTATCGAGCAGAGTTCATAGGTCGTGCAACGTTATCTGAGCGGCAGCAGCGCCTGAACAAATTCATGCACATATTAGTTAGGATAGCAGATACATACGAAGTAGCAGTAGTGCTTACAAATCAGATTCAAGCGTCGCCCGACGCATACTTTGGAGATACAGTCAGGCCGGTAGGAGGTCATGTGTTGGCCCATACTAGCACCTATAGGATATACCTTAAAAGATCTGGCAAAAATCGTATTGCGAGGATGGTTGACAGCCCATACCACGCAGAGCGCGAAATTCTCTTCACCTTAACCAATAGCGGTATTTCAGATGTAACCGAGGCTAGATAATATTAAATTGAGGTTATAGCACAGAGCTTCCATGCCACGATCGCACGGTACTAGAAGAAAGGCTCGCTCAATCCTAACTAAACGCAATGTAGTTAGGGGCATCTCATACCTACTTTATGATTACAAAATTGGCGACAAGGTTGTTGTCGATGTTGATCCAAGGGAACATAACACGACTCCCAACAGGAGGTTCCACGGCAAGATAGGAGTTGTCGAAGAAGTTGGAAGGCGCACATTAAAAGTCTCGGTGATGATTGGCAACAAGAAAAAGATACTACAGACTAGGTTCAATCACATAAAGCTGCTTGCAGGCACTCCAGAAATGTCTCGGTTAGGAAGGACAACACCAGCAGCGCCAGCAGCAGAGGAGGTATCATAATAAGCAATGACCGAGATAACCAAAAAAGAAATAGTTACCCTACCCCATGTAAAGGAAATCCTCGAGTCCGTCAAACCTGATGACATGGATCAGATCCAAAGGTGGACGGCTGATTACGTTAAGAAGTTCGCGAAAGTTGAGTCCCAAGATGCACAAACGATGACACACCAACTAATAGAACAATGCGACCTAACAGAGGAAGAAGCCGTGGAAATAGTGAACATTATGCCAACGTCACTCGAGGAGCTTAGAGCATTTACCTTTGGATGGAAGAAGTTAATCCTCACCGAGACACTTGGAAAGATACTAAATATTCTAAAGACACAAGACACTCAAAGTTAAATATTCACTCTCCCGTAATAGGGGTTGAACATTGTCAGGACAATCACCACCGTCACCACCAGCGCCATCTACGCAAGATACTACCGCTACCACTGGGCAATTTAGCCAAGGAGAGCACAGCCAACCAAGGAAATATGAGGAGCATGCGTACGTTCTTGACTTCACGCCAAGGGGAAAGTCCACAACAGTTAGAGGCAGAGAAGGTGTCATAATACAGGCTATAGGGGAAGAGCGGCTGACTCTATTAGAACTCTTGGGAATCCCAAATGCTTCGGTTGAGATCGGCGAGCGTCTTTACATCGGCAGGGAGGCCCGTGAGAAGGTGGCAAGTGTACTTGGTAGGCTAGAGTACAACGATATTTCACAGGCTGCAAAGAACGAGCTGGCAAATATAATAGAAAAGGTAGTGGTTGCCAATGAAAAGCGCTTTGTCAATTATATCAACAATGCACAGCCGATAACCCCGAGAATACATGCGCTCGAGCTCATACCTGGCATCGGTAAAACCTATATGATGACGATAATTAAGGAAAGAGACAAGAAAAAGTTTGAAACCTTTGCTGATCTTCAAAGTAGGGTAGGGCTGAGGGATCCCGCCAAGCTCGTAGCCAAAAGAATAATTGAAGAAATAATGGGACAGGTCAGAATGAATCTTTTTGTACGAAAATAATTGTCAAGAAACAACATTACAAGGACACTTGGTCAACATATGCTTGTTGACCGACGAATCCTTGAAAAGATAATTTCTGTTGCATATCTAAGGAAGGAAGAGATTGTTCTTGAGGCAGGCACCGGTCAAGGTATCCTTACCGCAGAATTATGTAGACATGCCAGGCAAGTGATTTCATATGAAGTCGACATCAATCTTTATAAAAAGGTCCAACAGCAGCTATTGCTGGATTTTAAAAATATCCAGATAATAAACGCAGACCTTTTTAAAATAAATGACCCTCATTTCGTTTTCGATGTCTTTGTTTCAAACCTTCCCTATTCGAGGAGCAGAGATGCCATTGAATGGTTATCTACACAAAAATTTGGTAGGGCGATAGTAATGGTGCAAGAAGAATTTGCAGACAAGCTAGCCGCAAGGCCGGGTAGCAAGAACTATAGAGCAATAACGGCACTTGCAGCTCATTGCTTTGTTATGGAAAAATTGTTCAATGTTAGAAAGGAGTCATTTGAGCCGCAACCTAAGGTAGAATCCTCAGTCATAAGGATTACTCCTGTCAACACTATTAGCAGACAGTTGGTAAGAAGCATCAACCTCCTATTCTCAAGGCGCAACAAGAAGGCAGCATCTATTGCTTCCGAGTTAGGGATTATTATTGATGCGGACTATGGAAACAGAAAGATAGATGAAATCGAACCAGCGGATGTCGTCCAGATCGCAGAAATGATATCATCAAATGTACACTCCATCTGACGACACATTTCTTTTAGCAGATTGCATCAGGCAATATAACGGCGAGAAGGCTCTCGAGATAGGAGTAGGTTCGGGCCTCATACTCAACATCCTTGAAAAGAATTTTGCCTACGTAGCTGGCTCGGATATTGATCTACAAGTATTGAAGCAATGCAAGCAGCAGCAAAAGACACAAGGAGCGAATGTATTACTTGTATGTTGCGATGCAGGAGCAGCATTTACTAGAGGTAAGTTTGACCTTATAGTGAGTAACCCTCCATACCTTCCTAACGACGCAAACAACAATAGCTCAGATCCTACAGTAGATGGAGGTCCTTTGGGTATAGAAAAAACAGCGCATTTTGTTAATTCGGCACTGCCCCTTCTTGCAGGAGATGGCAAGATACTCATTGTCATTTCATCATTTGCTGATTCTTCGGCTCTTGACAAGCTGCTGATAGAGAACAAGATGCAAAAGAAAGTACTAAAAGAAAGAAGGTTATTCTATGAGACGCTCTCTATTGTCGAGCTAAGTCTTTGAGCATTCTTTCTTTTTACTTTTCATGCAGTAGATTGCTGGCCCGGAGAGCTATTTGGTCTGCCATCTGAGATGTGGTTGTGGTCCCGCCCAAGTCGTACGTTACATATTTGCCCTCATTGATGACATGCTCCGTAGCCTGAAATATTGCCTCAGAGATTTGCTTCTCTCCAAGATATTCTATCATCCAGGCACCAGAAAGAATAGTAGCAACCGGATTGACCTTATTTTGGCCCGCATACTTGGGCGCACTGCCGTGCGCTGGCTCAAACATAGCGTAATTATCACCATAGTTGCCAGAGTAGACATTGCCAATCGATCCAACATGGCCCGAAGCACATTCTGATACGATGTCCATGAAAAGGTTGGTGCTGAGCAGTATACTCTTATTGAATCTTTCAGGGTTCTTGACCAGCTGCTGCGTCATGTTGTCGATATAATATTCTTCAACATGTATATTTTTGAACTGCGTTTGTGCCCTTTCGACAGCAGCCCAGAAAATACCATCGGTCTCCTTGAGAATGTTGCGTTTGGTTATTGCATACACAGATTCAAAGCCTCTGCTCTCTGCAGCCTTAAACCCTGCAGTAGCGATTCGCTCACAACCCTTTCTTGTAGTCTTGCGGATGGCTATTGCAGAATCATCGCTTATCTTGAATTCAATCCCCGCATACAGACCTTCGGTAGCTTCTCGCACACAGACAAAGTCCAGCTGTCTTTCCTGATTCTTGTACGTCTTGATTGGCCTAATATTGGCGTAAAGTTCGAATTTCTGACGGATGCTTACTGCGACACTTCGTGGAGCATTAGGGACTGGCACTGTGGTGGTCGGTCCTTTAAAGCAGGCATCCGACTCCTCAAGTAACTTCCAAACATCAGGAGAAATATATGAACTACCTCCGTTCTTTTTCCACCAGTCTGACCCAGCATCGCATAAGACCAGTTCAACTTCTGAATTACAATTTTTCAGAACCTTGATCATTGCATCAACCAGCTCTGGCCCCGTGCCATCACCTCGTATTATCGCTGCAGTTTTTTTGCTAGCCAAACAAAGAGGTGGCCCCTTTTTTCGCTATTTATTCTTATTTACTTGTCAGCTCTATGCGTGCAACCATCTCATTATTCTGGGGGAAGGCAGGCATATCAGAAGCCCTGGCCACATGGGTAAACTCTCCTGCTTCTGAGAAATAGGAATACCCTATGTTGTAATTAGTGAGGTTCAATGTAGACACTACATCTGTACCTGTCGAATTATCAACCACATTGATTCCATTGCTCATATTATAAACTCTCATAAAATCGCTGAGCGTGAACTTGATAGGTCTAATATATTCAATATGCACCACATTGCCTACTTGGTCTGTATGGATCGGGCGTATGCACTCTTCTCCCGCCTTGGGCTGCTTGCCGACGTTATCTGGTAGCATCAGCTGCTTGCCATCAGCAATTACTTCAATTCTTGGGTGAAGCTGAAAGGTTTCAACGTTATGTTGGCCTTCTTTAAGGCATACCTCTGTAGCATCAGGAGGCGGAGCAAAAGTAGGTATAATTACAAGAGCAACAAGTGTTGCTGCCCCCATAGCCATAGGGGCTATAAGCAGCTCCTTCTTGCCCAGCTTTTTCTTTGGTTTTTCTTGCTTTATTTTGCGCTTTGGCAAGTGATGATGTCTCTGCTAAAACAAACTAGGCGGGACATTAATAGTGTTACTTTGTATATGCATTATATAGCTTCACGCATGCATATAATAAGAATAATAATTGCAAATAGTTCAGATTTCAGATATACATATAGGCGGCCTGTATGTTCAGAGCGTCTTTGACGCCGTAGTTGATGAGGTCAACGAACTCAAGCCGGATGCAATAATCGTAACTGGTGACTTGACAGACGACGGTTTAATGAATCAGTTTGAAAAGGCAAGGGACGAGCTAAATCGTTTTGCATGTCCCAATAAAATTGTGATTGCTGGCAACCATGACTATCGACACACAGGATATTTACTGTTTAAAAAATTCTTTCCCACAAAGCAGATCTATGAATTTGATGATGCCTTTATCTTCACGTTAGGTACTGCGAGGCCGGACAGAGATGAGGGTGAGGTAGGCTATCGTCAGAATCTCTGGATGGAAAAAACGCTGAGCAAATATCCAGAGACCAAGCCCAAAATAGTGGCGATGCATCATCACCTAATAGGGATACCCGATACAGGAACTGATAAGATTATCATCCTTGACGCTGGTGACACACTCCGCACATGCTTACAATCAGGCGTTGACCTAGTACTCTGCGGTCATAGGCATAGACCGTGGATGTGGAACCTTGGGCGGCTGGCGATAGCCTATGCTGGCACTACCACTTCAATTAGGTTCCGAGGATTCTTTGAAAACTGCTACAACATAATTGAAGTTGCAAAGGATAAGAAACCCCGTGTCGATATAAAAATAGTAGGTAAGGTGCGCTTCCCGCTGTCTCAGCTTGTGGAGGACTATAAGCCGTTTTCTTAGAGAAGCAGTGACGCAGAACACACCTTGCTAAGTCTTTTTCGTCCAATTTCATTTAAATTGAGTGCAAATAAGAATTAATTAAAGAGAAGATCCTATAGTTAAATGGCAGCAGTGACGATTCAGAGTTAAACTGAAGCTATGAGGAGAAGGTATTTGACTGAGCTGCCACATTTATACTAACAGATTATCATGAATGATTAGCATTAGCGCTTATCTCCAAAGCATTATGGATTTTTATCAATTATTGTAAAAAAGCAAGAGGATCTTGAATGTCTGTTGATTCACTGGTAATATTTCATAGTCTTTACACTTAATTATTCAATTGCATATTAAAATACTGGAACATGAAGTAGATGTGTATGGCTCAGATGCCAGCGCTGATACCAAAAGAAGTCGAAATTCAGAGACTAAAGAAGATCTACATCATGGTCATCATGCTGGGTTCAATTGCAGCCTCAGTAGAGGTCGACAACTTCGTCGACGGCTCACTGCACCAGACAGCAATCAGAGATAGCGCATTTACACCTGCTCACTGGTGGCTATATAGTCACTTCGTAGCACTCCCACTAGGTTGGGGCTTTGTCGCAATCTACGACAGAAGAGTACCAATCCTAAGGGGACCAGGCAATTCAATGAACACCGGCTTGAAGATTACTATCATTGGCTACTTGGCCACAATGTTCACAATCGGTGTCAATGAGATGTGGCACTTCTGGTTCGTCGAAGAAATCTTCGCGGTTCCAAACCACTGGATGTTTAACATGGGTGTCGTAGTGGCATTCATGGGTGCTCTGGCTTATGTAGTCAGAGTATACGCCAGAATGGTAGAACTGGGTGCAGAAACTCCAGCCAAGAACCCATACGTGGCCGAAATGTACAAGCTAGCACTTGAAGGAAAGCTATACAGTAGGTCCATTCCATAAACTAAGAATTTCGACAACGTCTGGAAAACCAGACACCCGTTTTTTCTATTTTATTCATCTCTACAAAAAGAAGAACTTCTTCTATTAAATAATAAGGCAGGCATACGTCACCCGACTACAAGAGACATTATTGATAGGTCGTAGAAAAGCATTCTTCTTCTTCTCTAATTCTACGCGAACAGGCGAAGAAGGGCCTAAGAATCTTAATAATACAGAGCTATATTATTATCTAGAACTAAAACTGAAAAATCCTTCAGCAATGTCAAAAGCTCTGTCTGTAAAAAATTTAATGTTCCATTATTGCTTTGGTAAACAATAAATACGTAAGTTCTTAGCATAGAGCTGATGCCTGTTGTTGATCCTGTCTGCGGCATTGAAATGCATCAGGAACTTGCAATCAGCCACGAGCATCATGGTAAGATTTACTACTTTTGCTGCGAGGGCTGCAAGAGGATTTTTACAAAAAAACCTCGTAAATATTCAAAGTGAAACCGGCACAACAGGAAATGCACCACACTTTCTGCAGAAGCGGGTATCAGACGGGATACATCCTCTACATTCGGAACAGCGTGAACTGCAAATATCATCTCCTTGCTCTTCTTTTGGTGGAGGAAAATAACTTCTGAAAATGGCATAGTAGTGAAGATGTTCCTTGCTTCTGATTCTGACACTCTCTTGCTCCTCAGCTATCTTTTTCTTATTTTCAAAAGTCAAGTTGTCAATCATCTCCTCAATATATTTCTGATAACGATCAGTGGCGGCTCCTTGTTCCTGTGCAAGCTTGGGTCGCCATACCAGTGAGCCCAGTGCTGGTTCAAAGCATTTTCTCAAAATGAACTTGCCCCACTTCTTACCTTCATGCTCTCCCACTTTGTCATTCGGACTGACCAACTTTGCAAATGACACAAACTTGTCATCCAGGAAAGGACTCTTGACCTCGATCCTGACATGTTCGCCTAGTTTTCTGGAAGAAAAATGCATCATTTGCCACAGCCGTCTCAGCTCTGAATCAAACTGTTGCATGTCGGTATAATACCGAGAAAGGTAGTTGTAGCCTGCAAACAGCTCGTCGCTGCCATCACCAGTCATGATACTAGAATAGCCATCGCTTTTTGCCCACTCAAGGCCTGCAAGTGCCACAGCAGAATTCCTGATCTCTATAGGATCAAATGTTTTAAAAATTTGTATGACCTCCTCGACCAATGCTGTCATTTTGCTCTGTTCAAAAACAATCTCAACATGGTGTTTGCAGTACCTTTCTGCAACTTGCCTTGCATAGGCAAGGTCAGGTGCGGATCCTCCAAATCCCACCACAATGGAGTATTCTGGATGTAGTATACTTGCCAAAATGCTACTGTCAAGCCCTCCGGAGAGCAGCAGCGCATCGGAGTGATTTCTCTTCACGCTTTCAGTCAGCAGCTTTGTAAGCTCTTCGCAATGTTTCAATAGAAGACAAAGTCCCAGTTTTGCTAGTATTATTATTATTGTTATCCTTCTGTGGTGTGTTCTGACGATGGTGGCGCTTCACAGAACTCTGTCAGGACACCATGAAGTGATTTGGGATGTATGAATGTGATCTTACGACCGTACGAGCCTGTGCGCAATCCTCCAAGCATTTTCATGCCCTTCTCAGATGCCCTTGCAACATCCTTTTCGATGTTGTCAGCGGTAATTGCTATATGATGTATTCCTTCACCACGTTCTTGTAGGAACTTTGAAATTGGACTATCGGTGGCCGTTGGTTCCATTAATTCAATTCTAGTGTCTTCAAGCATGAGCATCGCGACCCTGACCTTTTCATTAGGCACTTCCTCTATTTTCAGATTGTCGACATTAAGTATTTTTTGATAGTCGGTTAGTGCCTGCTGCACGTTGTTAACTGCAATAGCTATATGGTCTACTCTCATCTAGTATAGAGAGTCGATGAGAGTTTATTTAACCTAATGGATTGGCTTATGCTTCAAACGCAGAGTTGGCTGGACCAGTTTCCATGCGTTTTGCATTATTGTAACCCCAGTTAGTTTTTGGTCTTTAACAATCCTTTAAACTAGGCTCCTGCAATATTATATTCAAATGTAACACACTATGGCTAGTTGTGTCTAAGATTACTCTTGATGCTACTTTGA
>DATFCN010000070.1:0-20322 GCA_035253045.1 Nitrososphaera sp. | reverse complement strand
CACTGTTTCCGAAGTAACAGGTGTAGCTTCTCCGACTTCTCTTGCGGCGACTCTAACCGTTTCAGCTGTCTGTTGCGCTGCCTTAGTCGTCTCGTCTATTGCAATAGCAGTCTCTCTTATCGCTCCTCGGTCCCTAAGGGCTCGGGCAGCATCATTGATTTCTTTTGCGGTGTCACGGGTTGCAAGTGATGCCTCCTTGAACGAATCAACAAGTTCTTCAACTGCTCCGCTCTGGCGTATAGCGACAACAAGCTCCCTCATTCTTATTGATTCTTCTCTTATTCTCCGAGCAATGGTTCTAATTGTTTCTGCCGTCTGTTGGGCGTCGACAGAGGGCGCCACGTTGGCACTGGTTGTTGTAGTATTCCCTGTAACACTACTAGCGTTTGATGTGTTACTCTCATCCGAAGGGAAAGTAGGGGTAACCATACTGACTTATAATCCACCTCCCTTAAAAGAAATACTATCGAAAATATACATTCAATATACAGGATTTTCAGGTGGCGCGGAACATTTGTCATTCTGACATAATAGACAGTTCTGAATCTCGATACTAGCAAGGCCTGGGGGTTATGACCCGAGCAATCATTTGTCTAAATTGCGACGAAGCTTAGCGATAGGTTCATAATTTACCATGCAGAACCTGGTATTACAGGTGCATATGTTTGGCATTTAGAAAGGTTGGAGCAGTAATTCTATTAGTTTCAAACATGGAAAAATCAATTAAGTTTTATAGTGAGATACTAGAGTTGCCGGTCAAGACAAGAGCGGAAGATTGGACTGAATTCTTAAATAATGACACGGTGTTGGCACTTCACCCCGCTCCAAAGAAAAAAAGAATATTGAGGACAGGTTCTGGTACCCTCGTGGGCTTTGAAGTGACGGATCTTGACTCGATGGTAAAAAGGCTCAAGGAGAAGAGGGTAAAATTCTTTAAGAAACCGAAAGAGGAACCGTTTGGGAAGCACACGATAATTCAGGACCCCGATGGGCACCTTATATCAATAGCAGAGATCAGTGAAAAATCATCAGAAGGAGGCTTTGACTTATTAGGACTCATAGGGGCAGAATAAGATAGTCCCTATCGCTAACAGCACCATTATCGTTTCTTGGTAGCCGTGACAAGGTAAACACTTCCTCCAAGATCTTTAAATTGCAATTTTGAGAAAGTTTTTTTCAGCAATAGGACGATGTCTTCTTTCTTCATGAATGAATGGCCTTGGAGCGCAAAATCAAGTTGCATTGCCGTTATCAGGCAACTTGATGTCTCACAGATATTTGACTTTGGCAGCAGGCCTTCAATTATTACTATTGTTCCATAATCCTTCAGAGCACGCCAACAGTTTAACAATGCCGTCTCCTTGTCCTTCATTGCATAGAGTGATTCACACAGAAGGACCATCTCAAACTCATTCGCAAATCTCATGGACTCACCTGATCCCTTCATTAGCGTGATAGCCTTATCGCCGGTTATCTGGCCTGCTATGGAAACGGACCTTGCTGACGGGTCCAATCCAACCAGACTCGACCGGGGATACTCAGCATGGATCTTAGTCAGCATCCTGCCTGTACCGCACCCTACATCAAGCACCCTACATCCTTCGGAAAGAAGTCGATGCAATTTCTTGTCACGCCGGACCGCACTAATAAATGCATGATGGTCCCATTCAGTAGCTTGCTCTACTGCACTCAAAGTCGACATACTTCTTCTAGTCTTACCAAATTTGAACAGCTGGTCGAATCCAGCATACCCAAGACTTCGCAGCGCCAAATAAGAGAATTGCCCCCCAAGGTAGTGTGGACTCTCCTTATCGATAAGCATCCGCCTCATCTGCTTTTTCAAATGCAGTTTTCCATTCCTGACTGTGATAAAACGATATGATTGCGCAGCGGAGCACCATGCTCTGACTGCAGCAGGATACAACCTAGAGGCGATAATTAGTTCTTCCAAGGACATGGAATTAGTAGCAATATAATCAAATAGTTTCATTTGCCTGCCTATGTGTGCTATCCAAACCCCGTAAAAGCCTACAGAGTATTGCCAGAGTTTTGCAAAATCACTTGATCTACGCTTCAATGACCACTGCTCAGCACGTGCCTCTCATAAATGATTGGACGGAATTTTTTTCCACGGATTCATTGTAAATGAAGGGTCGAATATTTTCTTAACCTCTAAGAAGAGAGAGGTGATCTGCTTGCCATACATCATCTCGATGTAACCTGTTCGGGCAAGCCCGTCTCCATGCTCTCCACTAATGGAACCCCCTCTCTTTATGACATTAGCAAAAACATCCTTGGCAATGTTGCATATCAATTCGATTTCTTTCGCCGATGAAGTATTTACTAGGGGCCTAGTATGCATATTGCCGTCACCGACATGCCCATAAAAAACGTAGTCTAGTTTATTTTCCTGATATATACGCAAAAGGTCAGCAGTGTGTTCAGCAAGAAGTGCTGGACGGACCACAGTATCCTCTATTAGGCCAACAGGTTTTCGATGGCCAAGAGTGAGCTTCATAATCTTATTGAGCGCATTTTTTCTTGCCATCAATATTTTGGTCATACTTTGATCATCTGAAGCATATTCAAGTACTGAGCATCTATCCGCAAGCTGTTGCCTGCAGGCTCCCAATGCTTCTGTGACTACATAAGAATTTTTATTGCTTGCAAATTCTGCAAATAGAAGGCAGCCAGCGTCGCCCTTTTTGCCTTCCTCGTATCCCACTACGGTATGATCCAACATCTCAAGCGCTACTGGAGAAAACTTCAAGATTAAAGGAACTGCCGAAACTGCGCTTAGCAAATCCTCAAAGCCAAGCACCATCAATGATCTATGTGCTGGGATGTCTAAAATCCTGAGCTTTGCAGAAGTTGTTATGCCGAGTGTGCCTTCTGAAGCAGCAAATACTCTCTGTGGGTTGAAGTCATTTCCAATAGTAGCATCTAATCTGTAGCCGCAAGAATTTTTACTCACGTTTGGATAATAATTTCTGATTTCATTGGAATGTGAAGATAGCAATTCACCAAGTGTTTTCATCTTGTCATCATATTTTGTTGGACTTGCAAACCCTGGCGTGCCATCGGCATAAACAACATTGATCTCTTGGAGAAATGAAATAGTGCTGCCATAACCTAAACTATGAATCCCGCTAGAATTGTCTGCTATCATGCCCCCTATTGTACAGAAATTGCTGCTGGCTGGGTCGGGAGGCAAAAATTTATTTCTCTTTTTCAGTTCGTTGTCAAGGACGCCTTTCACTATGCCTGGTTGAACCGTAACGTAATCATCCTCCATCTCTAATATCCTGTTCATGTGCTTTGATATATCGAGGATTATGCCAGAAGCCAAGGACTGTCCGAGAAGGGCTGTTCCTGCTCCTCGTGGGGTTATCGGTATTCTTTTTGAGTAGCTGTATTGACATAATTGTTGAATGTCGTGCTCATCTGCGGGATACACTATCACCGCCGGATCTATTTGGTAGTGGCTTGCATCCACAGAGTATATCTGCTTGGTCCAATCATCGTCATAAATCTCGCCCTTTGCAATGTCAAGCAAATCCTGGCGTATGTTCATGTTAAAAGGTGGGCGGCCAAATATAACAAATTTTCCTTGATGTATACTTTTGGCGTTACTGTAACGGAATCGATCCTACGAACACTACTGAAGAAGCTATTGGCATGTCTATTTTTCCGACTTCAAAAAGGAAGCATATGAAGCATATATCTCTTCACTGTATAACGAGCATAACAACGTCGTGACTTCCACTAATTTTGATCATTATCATCCACGTTGGTTTTCAGTTCTCCAACAAGGACTTATCCTAGTTTTTATGAGTAGTGACCGTGAGAATTATTGTGACACACCCTTGATATTGTCCTCTGCTACGCATTGTTCTAGCTTTGAGGGTAACATAATTCCCTTTTGCACAAGGACATATCTTGCACTTGATGATAGAAAGGAGTAATCGAATCATAAGCGGTTTAAGCCAACAAGATTTAATATCTCTCTCCCACATGTGCTATATAATGGTAGCAATATCCACCACCAACAGCGATACGATAACAGCTGTTTGTACATTTTGTGATAAAAAAATTCAGTTCGGAGAGAGTGTCTGTCAAGACTGTATTAAAAAATACAATATCAAGTCGTACGATCTCGGTAGCGACGGTTGCGGTTGCGATAGATAGGAGCAAGACAAGGGGTCAGAAAGTTGGTATCATAATCATCTGATTCATACAGCCACCACATCTTCATCCCCTGTTTAATCAATGCAAATTCTGTCCATTATATCTTACTATTTTGATAAAAGAGATTGTTCTTAAGCTCTATTTTGATTCAATACTTGTTCCAAAAGAAGTTTGGCGAGTGCCATTTAGAAATCCATATTTTCTATGAGACATAGATTTTTGAGACAAGGTAGAACTCTAAAATTGATGGCTGGAACTAGTTGCCGAAACATTATAAAGTAGCGAGTACAACATGGTCACCAATTATCGCCAAGAATTTTATTCATCATATTTTTCGCTTGGCTTTGCTTTTCTTCAGTAATAATGACTATAACAATTCCCTCTAATGGCTGCCCATAAAGAACGACTGACCCCTTAGGTGCCATTGCGAATAGCGGCAGGGCGAGCAAGTCTTCTTCCCCTTGTACCCTCACGATTGTTGAGGATGAATCGTCCAAGGCGATACGCAACACATGCAAGGCTTCAGCTGAGATCATGCCAGCAGGGTTGCTGCAGGACAACTCTTTGGCACGATAATTGACGGACCGATTTCGTACCGACCTACGTTCCACCCCGTCGACCACTGCTATGTCTGGCGTTATGTCAAAAGAAAGGAGCCTGTCGGTAGTTGCATCGCCTACAGTGATTGTCTTGTTGGTGCCATCTAGCATTGACAAGATCCTTTGCTTTGTTACTTCTTTTTGGAGTACAAGAGTTCCGAATGGCCGTTTTAAAACATTCCTAAGGTTCGCGTCCGTGGGGATCACTCTGCTTAGTATTCTCAGCTGTTTGTGCTTTCGAGGTGCTCCTGTACTTGTATTTCTGCCGCAAGGACACTGATCCTCCCTGCAATCAATTTTGCCGCTTTTGTAAAGGCATGTGACTGCACGGATTCTCGCTCAGAGATGACCGTCGGCTTGCCTATGTCACCGCCCTCCCGTATGCTGGGATGAAGTGGAATCTCTCCCATGAATGGTATCGAATAATCTTCACTTATTTTCATGCCTCCACCCTTTCCAAAGAGATAGATCTGTTCATTGCAATGAGGACACTGAAGGTAGCTCATGTTTTCGACGACGCCTACTATTGGCACATTGAGCTTGTTGAACATTCCGATTGCCTTGACTGCAACGTTCATTGCAACATCTTGGGGAGTAGTGACTATAAGAATACCCGTTATAGGTATCGTTTGGGCTATCGTGAGAGGCGCATCGCCTGTGCCTGGAGGCAGGTCGATAATCAAGTAATCTAATTCACCCCAGCTTACATCAGTCAGGAACTGTTTTACGATCCCGGAAACGATCGGGCCCCTGTAAATTCCCGCTTGCTGTGACTGCTCATAGAAGAAACCCATCGAAATGACCTTAACTCCTTCCACTTCAGGAGCTTGGATCTTATTGTTGACTACTTCTGGAGAAGCCTTCAGTCCTAGCATCAGAGGGACACTTGGGCCGTAAATATCCGCATCGAGTAGTCCAACCTTTGCACCAGTTTGGGCCAGGGCTAGTGCAAGGTTCACAGAAACAGTTGTCTTCCCTACTCCACCCTTGCCACTGGCGACCGCAATAATATTTTTGACGCCTGGCAATAGCTCGTCCATTGACAGCGACCTGCCTTCCATGACGCGAGCGGTAACCTTCATATTGAGATCCTTCACCCCTAGTGAGGCCATTGCTGATCGCACGTCGCCCTCAATTTCGCTATTGAAGGGGCAGGCAGGTGTCGTTAATTCTAGTGTAAATGCAACTTTCCCATCGTTTATCGATAGATCCTTGATCATACCCATTGACACAATATCCTTGTGAAGTTCAGGGTCTACAACTTGCTTAAGTGACGTGAGAACCTGGTCTACAGTTACCATTGGAAAAATTTTGCCTTTACAGTATTTAAATCCTCGTATTTCCCTCAGAACTATTTAATTTTTACACATGTGTTTCAAGAATAAATCCATCGATGTTTTATCAATTTTCAAAGAAATTTCTATAAAATATGGGGGCAATGAAAAGCTAAAGCCAGTATTAGAGGGTGCGTCAGTCTAGCACAAGGTAAAATAAAAGCAAAAGAAACGAGTTAGCGGATCAAAATATCGTAAAGTGTGGAACCGAGTCTCGGTTATCTCTAAATTTCAGGTCACCGTAGAAGCCAGAGAAAGATTAAGAGGAGAAGATCTTCCTCACATCTTGAAATCTTTTTCTTAGCGTCACAATGCTGATGTCGCCTGACACTGCTATCTGGGCTTGACTTACATTCTCCCCTTCCTTTAGACAGGCGGCGTACAGTACTGCCACGGCAAGCGCATTCGGATCTTTTCCATGCGAAATAGGATTATTCTTGATGGTTGATAGCATTTCAAGGGCGCTCCTGTAGGTCTTTTCACTTACCTTTGCCTTGTTTGCAATCTTTGCCAGGTACTTATTTGAGTTAATTACCGGCAGCTGTAGCTCAAGATTTTGCACAAGTAGTCTATAGCATTTCCCTGCAAATATCGCATCAGTATTCGCTGCCGAAGAAATTTCTTCGAGCGTTCTTGGCACAGACAGGTCTCTGCATGAGGCGTAAACAGCTGCGACTATGAGAGCCCTGATCGATCGTCCCTTAATTATTCGCTTGTCCAGAGCCTTTCTGTAATTATACGCAGCCTTCTCGATCAAGGTGTCGCTGAGGGAGAGCTTGTCTTTTATGGTGCTCAGGATGGCGAACGCGTTTTTGAGGTTACGGTGATAACTGCGGTTATTGCTCGAGATCTTGTTCCATCTGCGCATCCTTTGTACTTTGCTTCTCTGCTCGGCACTAATAGCTACACCGTTTGCGTCAACATTGGAATACGAGATGAAGGTAGAAAGTCCCATGTCATGAAACGCAAGCGAAGAAGGCATACCTGTCCTACTCTTGCTTTCCATATCCTCGCCAGAATAAGACCTCCATTCTGGTCCCATAGATTCGATATTATCCTTCACAACCATTCCACAGGACGAACAGATAGCTTCGCTCGTTTCTGAATCAAAGACAATTGAAGTGCTGTTGCATAAAGAGCAAGCTTCAGCCGATTCCGACGCAAGTTTGTAACTCATTACAAGCGATATAACCAGATTTAATTTAAGTCCCTTGTATACATTTCGTGCATTAGCAGCACAATATATTGCAGAGAGCTACAAAAAATTCTACCATAACACAGTGACACTCCACTTAAACGTTAAATGCTCTATGTTAGTGGCACAAATGACAGTAAGTACAGAGGATGGGAGATCAGCTTCGATCACTAGGTCTTTTAGGTTTGAATCCGATGTGCTAACCGTCCTTGATGAAGAGGCGAAGAGAATGGGTATCTCGGTAAATGCATTAGTTGGCATTGAACTGCGTAGATATGTCGAGTTTACACGTTACTTATCAAAGATCGACATGATTGTGATTAACCGAGAAATACTAACATCCTTAATCGACCTGCTTGAGGAGGGTGCTCTCTATAAAATGGGAGTCAGACTCGGCCAGACGGTACTTGATGACACGATTATGTTTTGGCAAAAAGAGACTACAGAAAGGACAGTGATGGAATATATAGAGAAAATGGTCTGCAGATACGGTCGCCTCGGGACTTATGATGAGAGAAAAATGCCAGGAGGCGAGATGGCGATAGTGGTACGTCATAGACTTGGCAGGAATGGATCAAGATTCCTTGAGGGCTATTTGCAGGGAGGGCTAAAGCATACCCTGGATATCGATGCCCTCTTTGAAATTACTGATTCGTCAGTCAAATGCCAAATTCCTGCTAGAAAGTAGCATATATATTAACTGATACAAAAAGTTCATAATGATCCCTCCATCTAGATTGGCTGGATTATGTTTGCCATAGTGCACATGAGTGATGTTGTTAGAATCCCGCCAAATCGACTTTCTCATTCTCTCAATGATGCAGCTGTCCAAATTCTCAAGGAGAAGTATGAGAGTATGATAAGCCCTGAGGTTGGATATGTCATTATGATAACAGATGCCAATCCAAGTTCAGTCGGCAAACTTGTGGCTGGCGATGGTGCGACGTACCACAAAGTCACTTTTAAGGCTCTTACATTCTACCCTAAGCTTCAAGAAATAATAGAAGGAGAGGTAGTTGAGATTACTGACTTTGGAGCATTTGTACGAATAGGCCCTACTGACGCTCTTCTTCACCTCTCTCAGATTACTGATGATTATCTCAAAAGCGATGTCAAGCAGGGGGTCATTGTAGCAAATCAGAGTGCGCGTTCGCTCAAGATTGGCTCCCGTATTAGGGCAAGGATCACAGCGGTAAGCCTGGGGAAGGGAGCGGGAATGGGCAAGATAGGCATAACCTGTCGACAGCCTTTTCTTGGTGCAGTAGAATGGGTTGCCGAAGAAATAAAGAAGGCAAAAGCAGGAGCAGAGCAACAACATCAGCAGCATTCAGCCACTAGTAAGGATAGAAAAGCGGGGGACAGAAAGTAATGGCAAAAGAGAAAGCATGCAGAAAGTGTAAGGTGATAACGACAGGCAAGGTTTGCCCAAACTGCAAATCAACAGACCTAAGTGCTGACTGGTCTGGCATTATACTTGTTTTTGATGCTGAACATTCACAGGTGGCTAAGACCCTTGACATCGTTAGTCCAAACAAATATGCCCTTAAGGTCACATAAATGGATGACATCAAGGCGTTTCTTGACGTCAGAGAAATGCTTACTAATTTTTTGCAGGAAGACATCGGAACTGGCGACATAACGACTGATAACATAATTCCTGCGGACCTTGAAACCAAGGCAAACATTGTATGCAAGTCTCGCTCCGCAGTCGTTTGTGGCCTCGAAGAAGCCTCTATGCTGTTTGATATTTGCGGCTGCAAGAGTGAAATCTTAGTTAACGACGGTTCAAAAGTGAGAAAGGGAACAGCCGTTATGAACGTGTCAGGATACGCCAGAGCGATACTAAAAGCCGAAAGAACAGTGTTAAATCTCATGATGCGCATGAGTGGCATCGCGACCGAGACGAGGCGTATTGTAGACTTGGCAGAAGGTATTGCAATATTGGCGACTCGCAAGACCGCACCCGGTCTACGTTATTTTGACAAGAGGGCAGTTGTTTTAGGGGGGGGATCCACCCATAGAATGCGGCTTGATGATATGGTTCTAATAAAGGATAATCACCTTTCTCTCTTACCTGATATCGGAACATGTGTTAGAAATGTCAGAAAAAACCTCGGCTCATCGATAAAGATCGAATGTGAAGCTAGGACTCCCAAAGAGGCCCTGGCAGTCGTTGCAGCAGAAGCGGATATTGTTATGCTAGACAATTTTACCCCAAAACAGGCTCAACTAACAATAAGACAGATAGCAAGATTGGGACTGCGAAACAAGATAAGGATAGAACTTTCAGGAGGCATAAATGACAAAAATATCAGATTATATCGGAGGGCCAAACCTGACTCTATTTCGCTTGGTTATATTACTCATTCATCTAAGGCTCCTGATTTTAGCCTTGAAATCATGAGATAGCTAGCATTCGGTCAATTGCCACCCGTGCCTTATCTGCAGTACGCTCTGGAACCTTTACTTCATGTATATCTTCTATGAGCGAATTGTAAACCTTTTCTAAAGTGATCTTTTTCATATATTTGCAGACTGCATCACCTTTGATAGGTATAAACTGCTTGTCAGGGTTCTCCTTCTCCATGCGATACAAAATCCCAGTTTCAGTAGCAACCAAAAATTGTCTTGCTCCTGCAGCTCTGGCATGTTTCATCATCCCCTCAGTTGAGAGAATGTGTCCGTTCTTTGCCAAGTCACCCTTGGATATATGATACATGACTGAAGAAGTGCAACTGCATTCTGGGTGAATTAGAAAGTCCGCGTTTTTGAAGCTTGCAATCATCTTGTTAATATCCTCTGCCTTAATACCTGCATGCACATGGCACTCACCGGGCCAAATGTACATATTCTTCCTCTTAGTTACTTCTGCGACGTAGGAACCTAGAAATAGATCCGGCAAAAATAAAACTTCTTTATCTCTTGGGATGCTATTTACAACCTTCACTGCATTCGAAGAGGTACAGCAATAGTCAGATAATGCTTTTACATCTGCAGTTGTGTTGACATAGCTTACAACTAACGCATTTGGGTGCTCTGCCTTCCAAGCTTGTAATTCGTGAGCGTTAATCGTGGAAGCAAGCGAGCATCCCGCCTCGAGGTCAGGTATGAGAATTTTTTTATCGGGGCATAGAATGGAGGCTGTCTCCGCCATGAAGTGGACCCCACAAAACAGAATTCTTTCTGATTCTGTAGTAGCTGCCTGCTTTGATAGGGCAAGCGAATCACCTGTAAAGTCAGCTATGTCTTGTACTTCTGGAAGCTGATAATTGTGTGCCAGAACCACAGCATTTTTTTCTTTCTTTAATTCTAGGACGCGATGGTTGTAATCCAAGCCTACCGTTCTCATATTTTTAGATAAACATAAGATGTTGGAGAGTCACTTCATTTAAAGTAGTACAATCGAGGACATACCTGCCCACAGAATTCATTCCTAAGGCAATACTTGCCACAATTTAATATGAATCATGACTAAATGATGGGTGTCGATTAGGCCAAGATAGGTCGATGAAATATACAAATATAAATATTAACGAACGAATCATAAGCAGAGAGATAAATGCCAACACACGGATCACTCACAAAGGCAGGGAAGGTAAGAGGTCAGACCCCCAAGATTCAAGGTAGGACACGCTTAAGGCCAATTGCTAAACTTCGCAACAAAGATAATTTTATCAAGCGATTTGAAAAGAAGAGACTGCCGGGCCAAAAGAAACCAGAGCGCCGAGGAGGCAGAAGGTAAAAATTTCGGCATCTCCATTCTTATTTATTAGTTATATTAGATGCCAAAAAAAACAGTAGGGCTTGTGGGTTGCGGAACTATCGGAACCGATTTGGCATTGGCCATAGAATCAGGCAGCATAAGAAATGCGAGACTTGGAGCACTTTTTGATGCAATTGATGGCAACATAACGGGCCTAAGAGCAAAGTTGAAGACGGAAGTCCGAGCTTATCACGATTTTGATGAATTCATCGGCTCCAAAATAGATATCGTAATAGAGGCTGCCTCACAACAAGCAGTGAGAAAATTTGGAAAGCTGATAATTGAGTCTGGCAAAGACCTGATGGTAATGAGCGTAGGTGCCTTGACAGATAGAAGGTTTCTGGCAGAATTGCTTGATTTAGCTCCCTTAAGAAATGGGCAAAACCGGATCTACATTCCCACAGGGGCTATTGCAGGGATAGATGCCATACGAAGTGTCAGGCATCTTATAGATTCGGTTACTCTCACTACTACAAAAGGTCCAAAGGCACTCGCTGGCGCTCCATTCTTCGCAACAAGTAAGGTCAACCTCGATACTGTAACTAGTATTACTGAAATCTATAAGGGTTCTGCTGCACAAGCTGTTAAGTTATTTCCTGCAAATGTCAATGTCGCCGCTGTGCTGAGCCTTGCAGGTATTGGTGCAGAAAGAACCACAGTAAGGGTTTTGGTGGATCCTCATGCGACGACTAACCAGCACGACATCACGGCTACAGGTAGCTTTGGCGACATTAAAATTACTGTCAATAATGTCACAGCCCCTGGGAACCCCAAAACGAGCTTCCTAGCTGTGCTTTCAGCAATAGAATGCCTTCGATCGATATGCGATGAGGGAATAAGGGTTGGTTCATGATAGTCATGCTCTTCTCAGTTTATATTGGGTTTCTAGTTGAGGAATTCCCAACATGAGTTATGGAGGAAGAGACGACAGCTTCGGTCCAAAGCCTGTAGAAACAGGCAGGGAATACGACGTACAGATCACGGAAATAAGCCGCAAAGGCGACGGGATTGCAAGGATACAAGGATTTGTTATCTTTGTAAAGGGAGGAAAGGTAGGTCAGAACGCAAAGGTTAGGATTAGCCAAATCGGACCAAGGTTCGCCACAGCAGAAATAATCGACGGCTCGACTGCATCAACAACCGAACCCACAAGTTAAGTTACTGCGATCTGACAAACGTACGCAGTGACAATTTTTTATTATATCTTGTGACTATTGTGTTTCAACTTTTACCCTTTCCACCCTTCTAGCTTTTTTTATTCCTGCATGCTGTAGTCCTCTGATAACAGCCCGCAATATAGACAACACAAAAGTTAGGACATCCTGAAACAAATATTGCATTTGTTTCTCCATCCTATACTGGCGGTACCTTTTCGATGCAAGCTGGGAATATTGTGACATCTACGTCCGTTGGTTACTTAGCTTGATATAATGTTTGACCTGTGGGCTAAAGGAATTTTAGGGTATTTGTTAAGATGTTAATTAGGGATACATCTATGCGCAGCAATATAATCGCCATTGTAGCAATCTCGTTTGCAACCGTGGGTACATTGTGGGCTATAGGCAATTTAATGGACCCCGAGACACAAGTCGACTTACCTGTGGATGATATCCTTCTTATTGCCCAGAGAAGCACGTTTAACGATACGAACCCGGTTCTTCATGTTCAAGTAAATGTACCAACAAAGCTGGTCGTGCGAAACAATGACGCCGTAACACATGATTTAAAAGTTGACGCTCCCTCAAATGACGGAATCACACCGATAAATACTGCTCCGCTGCGTGGAGGCCAGGACTTTCTTACCGCGATTGTCGCATCAAAACCTGGCACATATGAGTACTATTGCTCTTACCATCCACAAATGCGGGGCTATATTATTAGTCAGTAATTTTGCAAAGTCATGGGCTATTTTATGGCATTAGCATTATGTTGCCATTTTTCTCATTCTTGATGTGGAAAAGATTACATATTCCTTTAGCTAAAAAAAGTGGCAGCAGGATCGTGATAATCGAATTTTTAACGCCCTTCAAGAGACCCTTTCTCATCTGAACAGAGATAGATAGATGGATAGGAATAATGACAAAACAAATTAAGAAAGTTGGATAAGTCTCAGTTACTAAACCTCAAGTAGAAGCTCCGGATATCTTCACTATTGTGAGCGTATCTTCATCGGAAAGTTTATGATCAAGTCCTACTTTTTGTCCAGCAAACTTAGCGCTCTTGCCCCAAACAAGCCCGTAGCGGAAGTTCTTGGCCATATTTCTGTGGACTTTATTACACACATCCTGTACCGTAGCACCATTCTTTATTATCAAGGGCTCCTGGTAATCAGTTTCTCCTCCTTTGGGACGCATGTAAATTCTGATGAATCCGAGCCTTTGGTAAATCGCCTCTTTTAGGTAATCGATATTAATACCAGCATCTGCAGATACCGCGATAAAATTGTCCTCGCCGCCTCCCAAACTGGATCTGATTTCTTGGACGAAGCTCGGATTGACGAGGTCTACCTTATTAAGCACGGTTAGCGAAGGGACATAAATGCGATTTCCGTTGAGTGCATCAATTAGCTGATCATCAGTGAGATTTGGTTCTCTTATTATGAGTCGACCGTTGTGTAAACCGTAAAGTCTCATTATTTCCTTTATCAGTCTTTCAGAGGCTCTAATGGGTACCTGTGCATTTACCGATATACCGCCGGTTGACGTCTTCTCGACCAATATGTTTGGCGGCTGCTCATCCAATCTGAGACCCGCTTCAGCTAGCTCTTTTTTTAGCACACCTAAATGATGTGGTTGAAATACATCAAGCACAATCAACACGAGATCCGCCCCACGAGCGACAGAGAGCACACGCTTGCCGAACCCTTTCCCACTCGATGCACCCTCAATGATACCTGGCAAGTCCAGCATCTGTATTTTTGCTCCTCTATAATGTAACATACCTGGAACCGCTGTAAGGGTTGTAAACTGGTAAGATGCAACACGCGACTTGGCATTTGTAAGGCTATTGAGAAGTGTTGATTTGCCTACGCTGGGTAAGCCTATAAGGACCACAGTTGCATCACCTGCCTTTCGAACATCAAATCCGACGTTCTCACCGCCGCTGTGCATCGTCCGGCCATGTACATTTTCTTGCATCTCTCGTTTGAGACGGGCTATCTTGGCCTTGAGTAAACCTATGTGAAATTCTGTAGCCTTATTGATCTGTGTTCTCTGTATCTGGTCCTGTATCTCTTTGATCTTTTCTGGAATGCCCATTGCTCGAGGCCATTATCATTATATGTATGGCGATAAAAATTTTGTCAGATACAATAAAAACTACTTCTATAATTTTGCCATGTCCGTTGGGAAGGCGTAAGATAGAACAGGTTCTTTTCTTTGGCACAGGTGATAGGATATCCCATCAGGAAAGTTCGCTTATAATTTTTGCATACTACGTGGTTTTCGGCCTTGATAGGAATTTTCCTGTTCGCCATTGCCCACCGAATTAAAAAAGAGATTGACTGTCATCTAATCCCTCACGATTAGACCTTAAAGGTTTGTTTTACAATAGCAATTATAGAAGTTCTAAAGCTTAATTTATATTCTGTAGATTGTTGAGACTGTCCGGGCTCCGGTGGTGTAGTCCGGTTAAGCATCTCGCCCTCTCAAGGCGAAGATCACGGGTTCAAACGACTGTGAGGTTGTATCTTCCAGTGGGGACAGATCCCGTCCGGAGCATTTTTTGTAGTTCTTTGTCTGTAGGCGGATGTTTACCCTCAGCAGGCTCTATCATACCAACATAAAAATAGTTTTAGATCCGAGTTATAACATAATGGGAAAGAAATCTTTGGAAATAGCAGGACCAAATGTTGAGAAAAATATCGGGATGTTGCATAGAGCTTATGCATTTGAGATGCAGACGTCTCAATACTTTCAATATATTGCCAATAACATAGAGGGAATAGGAGTACTATTTGAGGACTTTTTTGGGCAACGTGCAAAGGAGGAGCAAGGACATGCAGGTGAGATTAACGACCGTTTGATGGAGCTTGGAACAAACCCGACAGATGATCCCGCTGCTTGGGCAGCAGAAAGCGGTGTAGGCAAAACCGAGCCCAAGAAATATCTTTCACTAAGAAGTGCCCTCGAGAGATCACTAGAGTTAGAAAGGTATGGAATCGGACTTTACAATGATCTTGCAAACGCAACAAGAGATAAGGATCACGGAACATATCAGCTTGCACTCAAATTACTAACGGACGAACTTGAGGATGAGCAAACGATCGAGGACATTTTAGCAAGGCTGGAGATAAGAGATACGGGCGCCGCATAAGAAGAGAAAATGATAAAAAGAGATGAGAAATTAGCGACTAGAAGTCAAGGAATAGCCAGACTTCTCTTGTCTCTTTTGCTCCTTTTTTTTCCTAGCAGAGTCAAGGCAGATGACTTGGGCATTATGCTCACCTTGATCAAATCTAAACCGCAGTTCGAACATTTTCCTTTGATGATGGCTCTTCCGTTAGCGAGTCTAAAATAGGTTGGATCTCTAATTGGAACACATAATCTGCAGCTGGTACAATAGGTTTGTCGATTGGTTAATTCGTGAGCAGACATGTCTTTTATGTATCAACTAGTGTTAGGCTTTAATTTAATCTATGGGAGTCTGTAGGATACAGAATTAAACAACGCAATTGGTAAAAAAATAGTTGTATTGGGTAAGCAATAAGTCGGTGGTTGAAAAAATCCTATACGGAGAAAAATGGGATAAGTGTCGAATCTATGTTCAGTAGAGTGCGAGGCAGGCAAGTACGAATAAAAGACTTAGAATAGAAGGATATCCATAGTTTCAAGGAGTCAAGCGAGACGAGTTTTCAATGAAAGTGACAATCGATGCCACAATATTATACAGCCAGCCTATACTCAACCCGAAGACTCAGATCTGCTGAGATAGTACATCGAGGATAATAAACGCAATATGTTAAGCGAAGGAGGGCGATGTACCCTCCCTCCTACGCTTGGGCAACAGTGATTCGGCAGTCCGGTAATTCTCTTCACTTCATCTGCATATGAGGGCAGATAATAGGGGGACTGTTACGTCGTCATCATCGTCCTGCAACCCACCCTGTATAGTAAGAAGCAGATAAAAAATCCTACTCATCATTGGGAAGCCACAGGACAAAGCCCTCAGCAGCTATTTCTTGCAAACATCATAATTCTGAGAAATTAATGCTGAACGATTGTAGCGGTCCTCATGATAATAGATTGGACTGCGAATCAAAGTAGTCATATGGGAAAAGTAAACCTCTTTTTGTATCGATAGGCCATTTCGAAGCGGGAAATATATTCAGTCTCAATATTTCCCCATATTACTTCTTATTTTCATCCTTCTTCCTCATGGTCTTCTTGGGACTAGTGGTACTACCTCCCGTAAGGTTTCCCTTGTTCTTGAGCAACTTGATTACTTTGTCGTGGATTTTGTCTGTATTAGCCTTCGGCGTAGCAGAAAGACAGAGTATCCCGTCCCCAAGTGGAAAGGTCAAGAGTTTAACTTTTTCGTGCTCAGTTAGATTGTAGCGCACTATTCCCAGCCTGTCACTGTAGGATTGGAGTATTTTGAGATTTGAAAGTGAATGGATGTAAAGCTGCTGCTCGTCAATTCCGTCAAGCAGGGGCTCTACTCCTTGCTTGAATCCGCCCTCAATGACTTCTCCTTTGTTGTTGACAATACCCGCAAAACGTATATTGCGATCAAGCTTGATAACTCTGTTACAGAGGCCAGCCTCTACTCCCACATATGCTTATTGTTCCTCAGAATATAAATGATTTACATGTTATTCTTGTTGCCAGTTCGTTGCCTCTACGAGCCTCATTTCCATATAATGGCCGCTCTTGATATGCGAAGAAAAATGTGATCTTAGGAGCATATTTATGTTAACGTCGCTAAAATATTTGGTTGAATATCTCGCAAGTACCATTTTGCAATCAGAGCAATAAATTTCTTTGAATATCATGTCGACATAGCTACATGCATAGTTAGCTTATATACGTAGTCAATAGCATGTTTTATCTTTTTTGCACCCTCGGATTATCAAATGTTATTATTCTTGTTACTATCACTATTACTAATATGATTCCTGTTTCCTGTAAAATTTAACGTTGATGCTTTATAGTATATCACCTCTCCTCTCCTCTCTACGACTGCCACCACTGCTTCCTTGCCCATCTTTTGGATTTGGCTGACTGCCAAAGCAAATTCTTTGGCAGTCACATTAGTACCTTCATTTATACAAAAAACAACATACTTAGCCGGTTTTTTCTCATACTCGCCGCGCTCATAAACCCGAAAATCATTGCCAAAACCAAACCCTTCTTTCGCCACATAACCCCTGCTTCTCAGGTCACGATAAATTAAAAAGATGTTCAAAATGTTTCTGTTGTGTTTTAGGATTAGCTCAAAGAGCAAGTTGAAGCTTAGTTCAGGTTTGTTCCTGAGCTTCAGGCGCTTTATGTAAAAAAGATATAATCCCTCATACGACTTAAGGACAAATTCAGTATTTTCTTTTTCTCCAAAACCTTTTGTGCGCAGTTCATCCTGAAATCGGATCTCGTCAATTACGATCTTGCAGTTTCTGGTCAAGCGACCCTCTATTATCTGCGCTTGTATTTCTGCTACAGGAGGTTGCATTTCATTTATCTTATCCGACAATCCTCCTGGGGTCGCTGCAGGTTTCGAGGATGACATCAAAGCTATCTTGTAAGGGTGGTTAATTAACCAAACTGGAGGTTAGATCAATTTCTTACAGCATTACATAACGATTAAATCAGAGCAGATCATCAGTTTATTATTACTACAATTTGGTGCATTAAAAGATGAAAGGTGTCAATTATAGAGAAACTCGCGGTATGCCCTATGTGCGGCGGGAGTATATTGCAGGCAAACCGCAACTGAAAATCGCTAGATTTTCATCCGGACTCGCAGGAAACAATTATGATTACAAGATCGAACTCTTAGCAACTGAGAAGCTCCAAATAAGACATAATGCCTTAGAAGCTGCCAGGCTTGCTGCAAACAAAAGAATGGCACAAGCAGGCGAGACAAGCTTCTTTTCCATGTTACGAGTCTACCCGCATGTGCTGCTCCGAGAAAACAAGATGATTGCAACTGCAGGCGCAGACCGTCTCCAAGAAGGAATGAGGAGGGCATTTGGTAAATCAACAGGTCTTGCCGCCAGGATCAGGCCGGGTCAAGTGATCTTTGAAGCCTACGTGACTGCATCAAATCTTGAACTAGCGCAGGACGGATTCAAGATGGCTGCAAGCAAGATTGGACGCCCAACAACGGCTAGAATAACTCCGCTAAAAGACCAAGCAATGGAAGCAGCTGAAGACTAGATCAGACCTTGTCAACCAAGGTTCTTATATCTTGTAGAGTGCATATATTCGCCCTTCCGCTTATACTTTTGCAGATAAGAGCAGTTATATGGTCTGATTCGGTTTTTATTGCCTTGCTTAATTCAGAGGTAGGATTTTCAACCTCTGTTCTGAGCTTTGCATGATCCATGCCTTCCAGCAACTGCGGACTATAGCCTGAACCCACCTGCATAAATTGCCCATCGATAAGAAGAAAGGGGATTATCTGGTCAGGATTGAAAGTATCTATGATTTCATAGTCCTTTACATTAAGTTCCTGCAGTGGCTCAAAGTATCTATCAACAGTCTCCCTTCCGACAAAATCTACATAGTCACTCGTATATCTCGCCTTGGAAAAATCAACAGTCGGGATGTTGAGAAATTTTTCGTCATGGTCTGCACTCGTAGTCTCCACCAGCCCTTGCCATCCACCAAAATTATTGAGTGCTTTCAAAAGTGCCCAGCGCTCACTAGCACAAAAGGGACAGAAGCCTGCACCCATAAAGAATACGATCGATTTTCCACTCGGCAGTTTAAGTGGTTGGTTAGAAACATGCATGAACTTACCAAAGACTTTTCTTGGGACAAATGTACTTGTGTTGTCTTTTCTGCCTACGTCATCAGTCGCCACAACTAAGACATTTTGTAGATTTATTTATGAATGTTGAGAAGGAGCAAAAGTACATTTTACAGAGCACTTTCATCGTATTATATCAAGATTAGATTTAAAGGACAACAACAATAAGAAGACATAATTTTGAAGAATAACAAAGTCAAACCTTATTTGGGTTCCGTTGTATCTCAAACGAAGGCCTAAATAGCTTTTGATCATAATTTCAATATGCCCAATGAACCTTCAAGTTGGACCGATCTTATCGGCGAGTCGGTACATACAAGCGACGACCAAGATATAGGAGATATTGAAGCGGTAAACCGGAATTTCATAGTTGTAAAGAAGGGACTAGTCAATATCCACCGTTACTACATCCCGCTTCACCGCGTGGAAGGATGGGACGGCAATGTTGTATGGCTAAAGCTCACAGAAGAGATAATAAAGAAGAATTATGAGAGAAACACATCACCTGACCCCTATAACTATCACTATAGCAGCGCACCAACTGTTGACCCATCCAACGTAGTTCGCAGATTTCAGATCAATATGCCGAAAATACCTCCGAGGACTCAAGAAGAAAAACCATTCCTTGCTTCGCAAGAAGTCTCTGAAGTACAGGACCGCGTCTTTCCATGCAACCTTTGCAATGCAAAGTTCAAGAATGGCGATGAATTGAGTACCCACGTAGAGACTACTCACTAGGTGCCCTTTTTTGTCAACCAAAGACAAGGCTTGTAGCACCTGGCGTATTCTTGACTAACCACCTCGTCCTCCCTACTCCTCCCTGGCCATACTGTTGAGAATGGAGTTTTCCACATACGTGTAAAAAGAGGAAATAAAAACAGCTAGGCTCACCCGTGTTGTCAAAAAAAGGGATAAAGCCGTCTACGCTATTGTTTTCTTATCCACGATGGACGGTTACAAATCGAAACATGAGCCAACATTCCGCCCATATTGTTGCTGTTTCATTATTTCTTTTCCTTATTCCATATATCAAACAATTAATTGAAGTGAATATTGTGGGCCTCTGATAAAGTTACTTATGACCGAGTGATCCTGTCTGACTTTTTCTTTCAGTGAAAATGCCCCCAAACTTTCTTGTTGTTGTTGTTTCCTTTTTTTGTTGTGGATGTGAGTGAGGTATTGAGGATATTCTTGCTATGGCAGGTATTTGCGACCGAATAGACATCTCTATCATAACAAGCAATAATTCTACATCTGCAAGCTTTTTGTTACCAT
>DATFCN010000069.1:0-3170 GCA_035253045.1 Nitrososphaera sp. | reverse complement strand
GTTGGCCAGGGGTCACTTTACAACCCCATAGGTTCGGGGGAATAGAGTTTCGCACTAATGGGAGAGAAATGGGCCATATGCACGGAGGAAGGTTTGCCGATCTTCCTTTTCCGATGACTATCCGTAACGAATTGATCAATGATGGAAGAGCACAGTCGCATCATGTATTGCCCAATTCAGGTTGGGTAACGTTTCTGATTAACGAAGAGGCAGACGTCGCCTCGGTGGTCAAGTTGTTTCGTATGCAGTATGAAAGACTTGGCTCGAGCAGAAATCAAAGCTAGATTCTACTTAAGCATGAGAGCCTTCAAATGAAGAGTCAAGATTTCGGTCTTTTTAAGAGGTTAATCAAGCCACGGCGTTGATTCTTGGTAATGGAGGTTAGCCATAGACACACATATGTTGCATACCAATAGACCTCCAGACTAAATACTGAGGCGTTAGAGATATTTGTAGTGAAAAAAGACTTTAAGTCTACGTCATATCATCGCAACACAAGAAATCTTGCATCTCTCACTGCTTATGGCTTGTCATTAAATTCTAATGAATTCTTACACAATTCCAGCGAACTAGCCTTAGTTTAAGTGGCATAACTATACATCTTCTTGCGCTCTCAGCAGGCAGCTGATGAGTATCAAAACATTCACTATCATTCAGTCGGCCGCAGGATTTTGCCTCATCACTAGGCAACTCTTTTCAAAGTTCGATCTTACAACTTACGTAACTACAGTACTACAACATCAGATTTCTAATCTGTAAAGCAAATGATGTGTATAATTCAAAGCCTTTATAGTCTCATGTAGACATTCCAACCAATTAATGGCAACCAAAATTTTTGTGAATTTACCAGTAAAGGATCTTAAGAGGACAGTAGAATTCTTTACCAAACTTGGCTTTACATTTAACCCTCAGTTTACGGACGAGAATGGGACGTGTATGATTGTTGGTGAGGATATATTTGTAATGCTATTGGTTGAAAAATTTTTCAAAACTTTTACTAAAAAGGAAATTTGTGACACTACAAAAGATACAGAAGTGATAATAGCACTGTCTGCGGAGAGCAGAGAAAAAGTAGATCAGATGATAAAAAAGGTTGTGGAAGCTGGAGGCAAGGAATCTAGAGAATCACAAGACCATGGATGGATGTATGGGCGTAGTTTTCAGGATATAGATGGACATCTTTGGGAAATAATTTGGATGGATAACGTACACTAGTACTAGGATAAAAAGAGCTCTGGTTGTTGCTCAGAAGAGCCTTATTTATCTGGGATGCAATGGTTAGCCCTTCTACTATCTATCACATATATACACACATCAAGAGAGTTAATTATTTGAGATGTCTGATGATAAACAAAGATGATATTGTAAGCTGTGCGTGGCTTTTGATCTAAACCCATTGCAACAAATCAAGAATTCATGCTTCCTTCTTTAAGCATTTTTAAGGTGGCTTCAAGCTGCTTCTTAATTATCCTAAAGTAGTATGCGCTACCTGCGCCAATTAGGGGAATGAACCAGGTCCTATGTAGGATAGACTGGAGAATTCCACCAGCAATAATGCGACAAAGGCCTGAAACGGGCCAGTTCTTTTCTCGTTGTTACATTCGGTAGATGTACCAATGCCTTTATTACTCGTTCAAGACCATATTTGATCGAGTTGCAAAAAGGTCGGAGTCGGGCCCCTGTACAGGAGTCTATTAGTAAGCCAATTCTTTTGGGCCTTATAACCGCAGTTGTAGTAGGCATTGTTGCACCGTTTGTTGTACCCCATGCCACTCATCCTTCGATGGTTTATCATATCCTCTTGCATATGGCAGGTCTGACTATAGCCATATTTCTAAGCACTGTGTCGTTCCTAGCATATTCTAGAAATACGACGACAAGGATGCTCCTTATGGCAGTTGGATTTATGACTTTGGCAGTAGTCGAGCTTTTGTATCTACTCCAAGCAGGAGGAATATACGTTGGGCAGTTTATTATTCCAGCTGCTAATATCGAGCTTTCCCACCTGACTCTCATGATTATGGTCAGCCTTTTTGGTCTTGGAGTATTGAAGGTGAACAAATAGAGAATGCAGACTACTGCTGAACCAACGACAACTGATGTCAAAATCTTGCTTTTGAAACATATAGAACAGACACCTGGGATACGTTACAGAGAGCTTTTGAGGCTGACAGGGCTTGTTAATGGCGTTCTTACCTATCACCTGGCAGCGCTTGAAAAGACAAACATGATAAAGGTCGATAGAGATCCAAGGATGACTAGGTACTATCCCGTCAGTATTTCAGAGAGTGAGTCTGCGATATTGAAACTTATCAGACAGGAGCCTATCCGGGAGATTTTGATCTTTATTCTGGAACACGACATGTGTACATTTCAAGAAATAATCGAATATACAGGAAAAGCTCCTTCGACAGTCTCAACACACCTACACCGCCTAAAGGATGCCAGAATTATTTCTGCTAGGTATGGCGAACACCACCAGCTTTACCATGTGATCAAAGGGGACATGGTTGCTGAAGTCCTCTCAAAGTATATCCCTAGCTTTGTTGACAAAATTGTAGATAACTACACTGAGATGTTAGAGGAACTATAATAACGGATGCCATGCACTGCCAATAATTATTAAGATTCGAGATTCTGCTGTCTATATTTTAGGCAGATGGCTGAAGGATAAACTTTTTTTGATACCCATTGATACACAGAACGAGCACTTCTTTTGATGAAAAGAGGAATAAAAGAAAGAAGAGAAAAAAATTGAGAAGATGTGTTTTAGAGTTTAAAAATAGTAGAAAAATAGGAGAGATGCTATAATTCTCTCGCTGAAATGAACAAACCTATAGCATTCATGCAGAAACGCAAAGTATGCGTATTTGTCATAGTGACACGTGCAGACCTGTACTAGAATTAAGGTCTCCATGTGCATGTAACACCTCTCTCTGGACGATTGATACAATTAACTCTGAGGTCAGTAGACAATTAGCTGTAGCCTCCCAGTAGCCCCAATTACAAAGCAGTCCTTTTCTTAAAGACGATCTAGATATTCACCCAAAGATAGTAAAGAAGACTACATTACATTTTCAACACAATGCTCCGCAGGTCCATTCTAAAAATATTAGGAGAAATTGAATCACCCTCTAGAGCACCGATAAGATCTTCGGTTGATGTACCAC
>DATFCN010000068.1:0-6142 GCA_035253045.1 Nitrososphaera sp. | reverse complement strand
CCATTGGACAAAAAAGTCGTTTGCTGACGGGGGTGACTGCTATAAACACAAATTCTATGGCATATCCACTCACCAGTGCATGGAAATGACCCCTACTGCAATGAACTGCGAAAACAGGTGCATCTACTGCTGGCGTCCAACCGAGTTTTATGATACACTGGAGATGCCAGAGAATCTAGTCGACGAGCCTGACATTATCATTGAACAATTGATGGCTGAGCGGAAAAAGCTGATAAATGGCTTCTATGGCAACCCTAAGAACAATAAGAAAAAGCTTGATGAATCACTACTGCCAGCCCATTATGCGATCTCGCTATCCGGCGAACCGACAATGTACCCCAAGCTGCCGCAGTTGATAAAGTACTTAAGGTCGCTTAAGGCAACCAAGTCAATTTTTTTGGTGACAAACGGACAAGAGCCAGAAATGCTAAAGAGGCTAGCTGTAGAAGACGCACTGCCTACACAAATTTACCTATCGAGTAACGCGTCAAATAAGAAAATGTTCTATCATATTAATCGTCCTCGCCACCACGACGCATGGGAGCGCTGGTGGGAGAGCCTGAGGTTACTTGCAACTTTCGATACTAGAACTGTGCTTAGAATGACTCTGATAAAAGGATACAACGACTGCTGCGATTTTGTTGGAGAATTTGCGGGCATGATGGCGCAGGGTAACCCCCATTTTATTGAGCTGAAATCTTATATGCACATTGGCATGTCCACTCAGCGTCTAGAGGAAGACCATATGCTGGAGATGAATGAAATAAGGAACTTTGCAGAAAAGTTGTGTGCTAAGATGAATTCATTCAAGATAATGGACGAAAGTGAGATTTCGAGGATAGTTGTGCTTCAGAATGAGGTGCGCTATGTAGACAGATGGATTAAGGAATATGATCCACAAACTATCCCCTAGAGACTTGCTGAGGGGCAGCAGCAGCATTTCATGGCTCTGTATTATTATTGCGTCCTAATATCAAAATAACCAAAAATTCTCGATTCCACATTGGTGGTGTTTTGGTTATTGAAATAATATAGTATGAAATATAGACAATAGCAGTAATTTAGCTGACCAGATTTTGAGAATATCCGACCCAAGTAGACCTCTTATCGTACAAAGCGATTGGAATATCTAGTCCCTGCATTTCCCTTTCCAAAGAATACAGGGCTACACCGTCAAAGCTTTAGGTACCACTGGACAAATTTTTCAAGTGCTCTTTTGCGGTGCGAGTATTCACTCTTGCTTTTCTTTAGCTCTGCAAATGTGATGTCAGTACCATCGGGAACAAATATAGGATCATAGCCCCAACCACCAACCTCTTTCACTCTGTCAGATATCCTGCCGCAAACTCTTCCATCAGAGATTGACAATGTTATTCCATTGTAGAATGCAATTACCGAGCGAAAGTACGCTGATCGCCTGGTTGAGCCTGCAAGTAATTTCAGTATACCTTCATTTCCAATGGTTTTGAATACAAAAGAAGAATACGGGCCCGGAAATCCTGAAAGACTGTCGATAAACAGGCCGTCGTCTTCGACTATGAGCTGCCTCCCTACTCTTTCAAATGCAGTTTTTGCCTTTTCTGCTGCTATTTCCTCAAGTGAGTCTGACTGGATTTCGACAAGAGGGATTTGAGAAAAGTTAACAGTGATGCTATGCGTCAAGAGTATTGAGTGGACTTCAAGGAACTTATTATGATTGGTGCTGGCAAAGGTTATGTTTACTATGATCAAGTCATCCTCGCATATCTTCCTCGCTGCTCGATATTCCTGACATTTTGTAGAATTTTATCTGTCTTTTTAGCACCAGTAACACTAGCATAACCTTCTACAAAACTAGGAAAGGCTTTTCTGATTGCTATGTGTGCGCTAGTAAATACTTCTTTCATGAGCCGGATATCAGTTGCCATGTCTTCGATTCGCTCTGAATAGTATGAAAGACCAAAGTCTAAGAGCACAAGCCTTTTGTCCACTACAAAATTTGAGGTCGTTAGGTCGCCATGGATGATATTGCTTGCGTGCAGCAATGCTGCACTGCGACCTATCTTGTAGCAGATTTCAGGTGTCAGCACGTCTCTAACGTTTTGTCCTTCAATAAACTCCATTATTATTTCAGTCCTAGTTGGGTCGACAAAATATACAAATGGCGTCATGACGCCTGCGGACTTGGCAGCAGACATAAAACTTGCTTCATGTATCGTCCTGTGCTTTCTGATTGTTGAGTCTAGCTCTGGGTGCCTGTACGATTTGGGTGAGCGCATTTTGGAAACCGCCTTTTTGCCATCCCACTCCACAATGTAGATATCAGCTTCTGCTCCCCTTTTTACCAGCAAAGGCTGCAATAGTAATATAGTCTCTGCTTTGAAGATAAAAATGTGGTGAGTTTTGAGCCGGCCCCAGGCGAAAAAATACTCCTTGATGAGGACTGCTCTGAGGACAAGCTGAAAAGCGGCATACTCGTGCTGACTGACCATAGGTTGGTATTTCAACGGACCCAAGGCAGAATAGCAACCCTTTCAAAAAAGGAGACTGAAGTTGTTCTTGACATACCGCTTGATCAAATATCTTCCGTCAGGTCGGAAGGGTTCCTTGTGAAAAAACTGGTGGTAATCGTAACAGGAGACCAGATCTACAAATTTGGTGTGTTTAACAATGGCAAATGGGAACGTCAGATAAAGCAGATCATTAGCGGCGCCAGCTGACATGTACAGTGTCTAGTCGCCACGACTGCTGCACAGTCGACTCTTGTATTTGAACATTCATTTTTGTAGCCAGATACTCCTGCAATGCAGTCCATGCGATCTGAACACCATTGTCGCCTGCAAACTTGATCGGGCAGACAAACAATTTGGCACCTTGCCGACTACATACGCTGTCAAGCATCTGAGCAAGTCTCTTATTTGCTGCTACTCCACCTACAATCATCATTTCTTTCTTGTTAGTGAACGAAAGGGCCCGCTCGACAGCCTCTGCTAACATTGCAAATGCTGTTTCCTGTAGGGAGTAGCAAGTGTCTGCCAATTCAACCTTGCGTGAAGCAAGCTTGATCGCCGCGGTCAGCAGGCCGGAGAATGAGACGTCATTTCCTTTAAGGATATACGGGAGCTGCATGTATTTTCCAGATGACTGACTTGCTAATTGTTCAATTCTATTGCCACAAGGGGAGGCAAAGCCAAGAGCCCGTCCAAATTGGTCGAGCAATTGTCCGACCGTGATGTCAAGTGTCTCGCCAAATACGCGCCAGCGACCATAGGAAAATGCAAGCAGCATTGTATGGCCGCCTGATACCAACAGCACCAGTGGATCGCAAGCACCTGTGAGCATTGCTCCAAGCTCTAGATGACCAAGGGCATGATTGACAGGTACAAGCGGCTTCTTGTAAAATCCTGCAACTGTTCTTGCTATCACTGCACCAACGCGCAAACAAGGCCCAAGACCAGGTCCAGCGGAGTATCCGACAATGTCAATATCATCCATTGTAACACCGGCAGATCTTAGAGCATTTCTTAAAATATCTGGCGCTGCTTCTATGTGGTGACGTGATGCTTCGCGTGGATGTATGCCGCTTCCCTCGGGTGCCTTGTAGACGTCACGGACATCAGAGAGTATCTTGCTCTCTGAATCGACTACTGAACAACCAAATGTATGGGCAGTACTTTCAATTCCAAGGCACAGCATATTATATCATCCATCATCCTCTGCTTGTCGCTGACGCTATCTTTATCACATCACCACTTTTTAGCTGATGGTTAGCAGAGATCCTCTGTTTTGTTCTTGCGTCAACTGCATACAGAAAGCCCTTTGCTAGATCAGCGTGTATTGCTTCTGCGAGATCCTTGGCAGTTGAGCCTTCAGGCAGAAGCCAGACATCAGGCAGAATATTTCCCTTTTTGTCTGTAAGTTTAAACTCATCTTCTACAGGATATACCGCCACCCTACGAAGCAGCTTAAAACATGCAATGTTGATAACTTCCTGAACTCCAGTAGAACCGTATTCTTGCATAAACACCTTGACAATGTCAAGTGCCTTTTGTTGCTGGGCATTTAACATCGCCCCGGGCTTGACATCAAACGAGGCATCGCCAGGCAGGTAATGCAAAATGCCTTTTTTGGATGCCTTTCTCAATAGTGCCTCAGCTTCTGATGCGCAGGGGATAACTTCGAGACCGCCAGATTTCAGCTTATTGATATTATCATCTGCAGACGCCAGGTCGGCCTTGTTGGCTGCTACCACAAACGGTTTGGCTCTTGTGCGTAGCACTTTGCAAAATAGGAGTACCTCATCATGACTCCATCCCATAGGCTTTTTTAGAGACAAGCCAGATGCTTGTATTGCATTAGTAATCACCTGCTCGCTTATTGCAAGACCCGATAAGCGCTTGGCGAGCAGCTGTTCCAGCTTTTGACCTTGGCTCTCGGCTTCCCTTGCAACCTTGCTCCAGTCTCTTCCAATGATCGATTCAAGCCATAGATCAAATTCCTCCTCTACAAAATGGATATCATATGTGGGGTCCCCGGTTCCAGCTCGAACAGGTCTACCATTGTTATCTGTTGAACCAGAAGCATCTATAATGTGTATAAGACCGTCTGCTTGCCTTGCATCATCAAGGAACTTATTTCCAAGTCCCTTACCTGCATGAGCCCCAGGTACAAGACCCGCTATATCTACCAGCTTGACCGGAATGAATCTGTTGCCGTCTATACATATCGAGTGGACGGGGTTATCCTGCACGCCAAACTCTCGACAGACACATTTTGTTCGAGCATATGCTACACCTACATTAGGCTCAATTGTGGTAAATGGATAATTTGCTACAGGAACGGCAAGGTCAGTTGCAGCATTAAAGAAAGTGGATTTGCCGACATTGGCCTTGCCAATCAAGCCTATTATCATATAGCAGCTACACTCTACCTAATCCCGCCATTAATGTCTTCTTTCGAAATCTAATAAAATGAAAAGCATCACAATAATAATAATAGCATTGAACAAGGATGCGGTCCAACTAATTAAGAGACTAGGGCTCAAGAAGCACCCAGAAGGGGGCTACTTCAAGGAGACATACACTGCAGACACAATAGTAAATGTTGCAGGATATGACAAACCACGATACATTTCAACAGCGATCTATTATATGCTAGTAGGCGATCAATTTTCAGCTTTTCACAGAATTAAGTCTGATGAATTGTGGCATCATTACACAGGAGGATCGCTAACACTATATGCAATAAATAATGGAAAATTGTCAAAGATCAAATTGGGAAAGAGCAGAGACGAAGCACCTCAAATTGCTCTAAAAGCAAACAGATGGTTTGCTGCCTCACTCAACGATAAGAAATCATACTGTCTGCTTGGTTGTACTGTATCACCTGGCTTTGACTATAGAGATTGGGAGCTTGGTAAAAGAAATGAGCTTATCAAGATGTATCCTCAACACAGGACAATCATTGAAAGATACACGGTGATTGTTTAATAGTGCCAAGCTCAATTCTGCTCTGTTGACTAACAGCACTACCATAAGGCCTACAGCAGTGTGCATTGTAAGCGGAGGGCTTGACTCAGTATGCTATGCGGCTTCACTTGCGGCAAACGACGGCTATGATTTGTATTTATTGACGTTTGCTTATGGCCAGCGAGCAGAACGAGAAGTTGAGTGTTCGCGCTACTTTGCCAAGGTGCTAAAGGCAAAAGATCACAAGGTAGCAGATATGGGCTTTATGAAGTCGCTTTATAACCAGAGCAATGCCTTGACAGATAGCAGGCAAGAGCTGTCACATGAATTTTCACAAAGCTTGGTCGTTCCTATACGCAATGCAGTATTTCTGACAATAGCTGCAGCATGGGCTATGAGTATCAATGCCAAAGTTGTTGCCTATGGGGCACACACCGGTGACATTGTACATTACCCAGACTGCAGGCCTGTCTTCGTCAACGCATTGAAGGAAGCTCTCAATACAGCCGAGTCAGACAACATCATGTCTGGTTTGCGTCATCAAATAATGATACTATCACCTGCAGTCATTGGGCTTGACAAATCTACTTTGGTGAAGATAGGCTACAAGATTTTGGGCGACAAGATTTTCTATGCATGGAGTTGCTATTCTGATGGCATCAAAGTGAATAGAGATTATTTGCACTGTGGTCGGT
>DATFCN010000067.1:0-11207 GCA_035253045.1 Nitrososphaera sp. | reverse complement strand
ATGTAGTCATACCACACTAGCGATTAAGTCTCTAGTACGGGTCCTCCAATACAGGTTATATACAACAAGGAGTTGGGAGATACTTTACTCTGTGTCGAAGAACCTACTAGTTTTATAATAGATCTCACAGTCTATTATTCGAAGGTTTTTATCAGGAATCCCTCTGAACCTATGGTACTTTCAATATTAACATAAAAGTTCTTGCCTTTGGACTCGTGAATTTTTGTCCAAATACCGATGGGCCCACTCTATTATCAGCTCCTTTTAGAAGAGATATGAATATAGAACACACGGAGGAATTAACTGGAGCCGCCTTGGATTGATCTACTTGATTTCACTCTGTCCTTTATAATGACGAATTGACCTGAGATTATAGATGAATTGGGCAGCATTACTTCCTTGCTATCATCATCAGTTATCAGTGAGCTGAACTTTGGAGTAATTTTAATGACTGTACCCACATATCTGGTAGTGCTCGAACTAGCAAGCTCGATGTGCTCGCCTTCACTAAATGGCAATTGGTCTTTAACGGCCGCTGCTTCCTTTATCAATCTCACAGTTCCCTGCACTACGGCACTGTTTGGAACATAATATTCCGTCCCTGTATCTGTAATCACCTTGGTATACAGAAGGCTCACTTCTTCGATTACGCCACGAACGTTGTCATTTACAATGAAAACTGCGTCGCCAATTTTAGATGGAAAGGTGGTTAGCATTAACCCCCCAGACAATAGGTTGCCAACTATTGTAGACAAGGCGATGCCTACTACTATTGCCAACACCCCGCCTCCAACAAGTATAGTCTGTGGATCAAAATTCCACAGGTACATCAGCACTATGATGGCGACGAGCGAGACAAGTATGACAACAAAGGAGGAGATGACTGCCATCAAATGCGGACTAATCATGGGTATACTCTGGTGAATGAGACGTCTGATCGTAGTGATAAGCACAAATGAAATTGCAATCGTGGCAACGCTTCCGCTTACATGGATATGCAGAGCCGTTACTCCCAACTGTTGAGCGAGCACTGATTGAAACAGGTGAAGGACTCCCCATGTCAGTATTATCACTATGATGGTCCTTATGGCCAAGCTCACCAGTGCCTGCCTTAACGTCTCGGCTTTCGGATCTGCCTCAGGTAATCTGGAGCTTGTAGAGGGCATAGGCAAGTAGAGATTGTTGGTCTTAATAAACACTGAAACTCAAAGGAGCTTTCAGTCTTGTTATAAAGTTGTATGGCTAATGGCATTTGAGTTTACACCTTGAAGGTTTCGTTTGAAGATAGGGTCTTTAGTTCAAATGAATTTGCTGCAAAATCACAGTCCTCAGAGCCTCCCCAATCGTAGAAAAATTATGACACTAGAACAGGATCTAATGGTTTGATCTTACCTAGGATTGTCATAAATTGGCAACTTATCTAGGTATATTCCTGTTTTACAGCACACTTAACTAATAGCACAGAGTATGACGTATTATGCGAACAATAAAAAGCCCAAGTGCCGCTCACCATACAGGCCATTTCTGGCACATACGCTACCTTGTTTGGAATGAATATTGCGGAGAGTCACAAGGACGGCATCCTCGGGTTCGGGATTCAACGAACAGATCACGAAATGAACGACCAAAAATATTGGCTTGCGGGGTTTAAAACATTCAAGCAATCAGGATTACCTCCTGGTACCATTGCCCCGACCAATGAACATCCAATCCAAGCTTTTCTATGGGGTGATTATACCACGCGCAAGAATCATCGATATACATATAGATTCGTTGTGATGCGTGGTCAGCCGGGAAACCTACAAGAATCAGAAGAGGTATCCATTCCGATTTCCATGGAAAAGGAAAATGATGCTATGCATGAGGTTTATTTTAACCGAGGGGTGGCAGGCTCTCAGGCCTACATTCGTAAATTTGGCAACAGACGTCCTGACGAAATTGGTCAGCCAGCGTTTGACTGGCTGTCCAGGGGGCTTTTCGAAGCCATGAGAGATTATCTCAGACAAGCGACCGATAACACGTGGGCTATTCATGCTGCGGTATATGAATTTCAGTACCTTCCTATCCTGAATGAATTTAAGGCCGCTATTGATCGAGGCGCCAGAGTCATGATAATATTCGATGACAAAAATAACGGAAAATATGATAAGGATGGCAATCCAATCGGTCCCTGGAAAGCTAACAGAAAAGCAATGCGGGAAGCTGGGATAGGCCCTTCGCATTTCAAGGCTCGAAAGAAAAATCCATCATTCATTTCACATAACAAGTTCATTATTCTGCTAAAGAATGATGTACCAAAGCAGGTTTGGACAGGGTCTACCAATATTACCCAGGGAGGCATTCTTGGTCATTCAAACGTAGGTCATCTTGTGCGCAATGGAGAGATAGCGAGCTCATATGAGGCTTATTGGCAACATCTAGTGAATGATCCCAGGGCAGCTAGCCTGAGAATTTGGACCGATGCCAATCCCGCCATTCCTGCAGGTTCATTCCCTGAAGATATGGTCGGCGCACTCTTTAGCCCTCGGGGTGATCTTAGGGCGCTGGAATGGTATGCTAAACGCATGAATGAAGCAGGAGTTGCGAGTTTTCTAACAGCTGCTTTTGGTGTTAATGACTTATTTGAAGATGTATTTTTTGCCAAGAAGAATCGCCTTCGGTATTTGATGTTAGAAAAAGCAGATGACAAGATGGAGCAGCTAGGAGCTTGGAAGTATAATCGGATAGCTATTGGAAACGTTTTGAAAGAGAATATGTTCGAGCGCTGGCTTGAAGAGAGGCTCACTGGATATAATGTGCATGTAAAATACATTCACACAAAATACATGCTTATAGATCCATTAGGCGAAGAACCTCTTATCATAACAGGATCTGCCAACTTTAGTGACTCATCAACTACAAAGAATGACGAAAACATGCTTGTTATAAGCGGCAATAAGAGCGTCGCGGATATTTACCTGACTGAGTTCATGCGCTTGTTCATGCACTTTTATTTTCGAATGATTGCCAACAGAATTGGACCAGCAAGTCCCGCTTTTGACCCAAACGCAGGATATCTGAAAGACGACGATAGTTGGATCTTACCATACTATGACACTGAACATCCAAAATGTAAGGAACGCCTTTATTTTGCAGGAGATAGCGCATTCTAGCTGTGCTTTAGATAATAGCATTCCTGGTCGTTGAACACATTTTTTGTGAAATTCATGGCAACTACACATTGTCATACCACGGAAGCAAGTCATCTCAGCTCTGCCAAAAGCAAGGAGGTTTGCAGATGACAGGACGCCGACACTTGATGAGATCCGCAGGTTTGTAGAGCATCCATTTCGCAGAATCAAGTCTATTTTCAATACACACATGTTATCGTCAGGAATTGAAATTTTTTTAGTTGTAGTAACATATCCTCTGACATCATACAAATAACTCGCTTTTTGAAGTACTACTATCAACACTTCGCAGTCCAACTGACTATGCAGTTATATCACTACTAGGTAGCAGGAGCTTTCTTCGAAACGACATGATAGAATAGTGCCAGGATATTTGATAGATATCTATTATTTCACTCTCTCTAAAAAAATTCTATGGAATGAAGAATTCGAAAATAACTGAATTTTCAGTTATCTGAAACCTAGGAGATATTTCAAGTGTACTCTTTAAGCCCTCGGATGTTAAATAAGCCACATAAATAGACCATTTTTTGCCTAGCTCATGATGGAGCACAACGGTATGGTCTCGTCCATTGCTTTCTATCTCATAGCTTCCAAATCCCGCATACTTTGAGAATAGAGAGATAGCTGAAACAAAACTATCAAAATTGATTTCTTTAAAAAAGAACATTATAAGCTCCTTACTTTGACTAGAACCAATTTGGCCTGCTATTTGCTTGATCGTTTCATCATCTAATGACTGAATTATCAGCTTGAGTCCGCTTCGGGGAATTGAAATAAATCCAAATGATTCTGTATATCTATCCCATTCTGCATATTTTGTCAATATCGAAGATATCAGGGCATTTGCAGTGCTTCTCTTCTCTTTTGAATCTCTATGAATGATATTATCCAAATGGCTAGGTATGCGAATAGTACGAGTGACCGTTTTCGATTGGGATTTATTAGTCAATACATTATGAGCACACAATGTACCACATTATAATATTTTTGAAAGTTTGTAAACGTCCTTTGTATATAATTGCTAAACAATTAAGCTTATAGAGTATATGAATCAAAATAGAAGCAAGAGAGTTATAGTTGTAGGCGGCGGAATTGGAGGGCTGGCAAGTGCAGCACTTCTAGCTTCAGAGGGGTTTAGTGTTTCCGTATATGAGAAGACTAGCAATGTGGGGGGAAGAGGCCTGAGCAAGCGCATAGGTGAATTTTTATTAGATTCGGGCTTCCATTCCATTCGCGAAGCAGATAAAGGTGCTGCATCTGTCGTCCTAAAGAAGTTGGGAAAAGAGATCAAGTTTGCAACCAGGTATTCTGATGGTGTTCTTCCCAAGCAATTTTACAATGAAAAGGCGGCTTATGCCCCCTCTAACCTTATTGAACTTCTCAGGTACCCTTTGCTGCCCTGGCGAGACAAAATTGGTTTCATGACTTTATTTCAAAGGATTAAGAAAAAGCCACTTGACTATCTCGACAAAATAACTGTTGCAGAGTTGCTCAAGGAACTGAAAGTCAATAGTAAAGGACTAACTGATCATATTAAAGCACTAGTTGGAATAGCCTTTTACTGCGATCCAGACCTTGACAAAATATCTGCTGGTGAGTTATACAGATATTTGGAATATTTTCCCTATGACGTAGGCTTCCCAATAGGTGGATGGAAGCAGATTATCGATAAGATGATAAGCTCAATCGTCGAAAATAAGGGAGCAATTGAGACTGGAAAGGAAGTGCAAAAGGTTGTAGTACAAGAAGTCCAAAGTCATAATAACGAGCCTGGCAATAATGCAGTTACAGTAACGGGGGTTGTAGTAGACGGAAAAATGGTGTATGCTGATGCGGTCGTCTTAAACGTCCCACTTTATGAAATTCCCCGATTAGTTCAACAGGAATATCTTCCCGAGTATCTGGACAAATTGCTCCATAACTTTGAGCCATCATCGAGCATCATCTTGGATATTGCATCAGGTGACCAAATAATCTACGGAAAGAATGATACCATTATCAACTTAGATCCGCTTGTAATATTTCGAGTCAATACAAAATATGATAATACGCTATCACCGTCAGGAAAACAACTCCTTTCGGCTTGGATGCCTATTGCAGCAGAGAAATGCCATGATCGAAAATACATTGACAGCAGATATGCGGAACTTCAAAAAATAATGAATAAAATCTTCCCAGAACTAGCTCAGAATTCAAGTGTTCTCCGTCGAATGGTCTTTAGCACAACAATCGGCTTTTATCCAAAACGCTCTATGAACCGTCCGAAAAGGCCAAGCGTATCAGTGCGTGGACTGAAAAATATGTATCTTGTGGGAGATGCCGTCAATGTGGATGGAATAGGAGGATCCTCAGATGCTGCATTCAATTCTGCAATTGAGTGTGTGAAACTCATCAGAGAAACCTTGTCTGCTCATTCTAGCGAAAAGATATTATCTATCCAGCTTGAGAATTGATGCTCGACAGTAATACCAACATGAAACGACTACCACGACGATCAATGCTGTTCGGATCTTAAGGGCATCAGTTTAGTAGATCTGCAAGGAACTGATAAGAGTCGGTTGCTTACCGCTAAAAAGCAAAGACAGAAAGTAAGCGTTCCAAAACACACAAAAAATAAGCTCAATACTTCATCGCCATTATTCTTCTCTATTGATAAAAGAAGTAGGAGTTAAGTCAAGCCAATGGCTCCATCTGGTTTACTTTTTCTATTGGACTTAATGGATGCCTAGAAAATGTGTACGAGCTCTCTGATAGATAAATCACTTACAATATTCTTCTCGCTAGTGTTTGTTCTGTCTGTTCCGTTCTGGGTAGTTGACGTCCTAACTCAATTGCCAAAAGCAATTCCCATCAATCTCCCCATCAGTTCACTCATGGCGTTCAATCCACTTATTGCAGTTCTAATCCTTAGCTACAGATACAATCAATCTGCAGTCATGAGAGAGATATTGAAGAGTGCTTTCGACTATAAGGGGATCAAGAGAAGGAAATGGTATTTACCCGCCATTTTCTTGATGCCTGCCTTGATGTTTTTAGCATATTGGATGATGCACTTAATTGGAATGCCGCTATCTGAGCCGAAGATCTCATTACTGCAGATAGTGATCTTATTTCCCCTGTTCTTCGTGAGCGCTCTTGGCGAGGAGGTGGGTTGGCTGGGATATGCCATCGATCCGATGCAAGACCAGTGGGGTGCACTGAATGCAAGCATTATCTTGGGAAGCGTGTGGGGGCTATGGCACCTTTGGGGCTACTTTCAAACAAACAACGGTTCAGAATGGGCAATATGGCAACTGCTTGGTTCAATACCTTTACGAACCGTTATAGTTTGGCTTTATAACAACACAGGAAAGAGCTTACTAGCGGGGATTTTATTTCATGCCATGATCAATGTCAGTGAGTTTTCATTTCCAAACTATGGCTCACAGTACGATCCTTTCATTAGCGCTATTATTTTCACATTGGCGGCCGCAATTGTCGTCTTCCTAGGGGGATCAAGGACCTTGACACGATTTAGGTTTGCTTGATTTTGCCTCTGGAATGACGGCCGGGCCCCGTTGTAGCAATGGACAGGTGGATAGTGGCAATTCCTAGAATAAAATTGATGAAGGTGGTATTGGTCTTTGGATGTAAAGCGAATTTTTATCCAAACCTCTTCTGGCCCCAAAAATCATGCCGATTATATTAACAGTATATCAAATACAACATGATAACAACAACGACAAAATAGAAATAATATATCAACCAGCCTTAGAAGTTAATGAAGTGTATCATTATTCTTGTTAGATTCTTCAGCCCCTTCTTCCTGTTCTGTTTGACTTCGTGAGGACGTTGCTATCCTAGCTATAAACCCGAGTATGGCTCCGAGCACAAAATGTATAGCCAATGCGCTATACACAATATAACCGCCGGGATAACCATGCGCCACTCATATATACCAAATTGCAACAACCAGATACAACACTAGATAAAGACAATACTACCATTATTATGGTTGCAGCATCGATAGTAGCCATAGATCAAGATTCCTAGCTGATCCGGTCTCCATAGATCATATGCAGAATTTTTCTTCACGGGTATTCTTGCTATGAGGGAGATGTTTCGCCAGCTGATTTGCGAACCATACCTGGATGCTGCTCTTCGTGACGTTTTGCCTCATTCTCCGAGTCAAATACCAGACCACATGCCATACACCTATAGCTTCCGGGTGTTGCTGCTGTCATCTACCAACATATACAGCAGAGTATAGAATATACACTTTAGATAACAATTTTCTATTTCAGCGGGAATAGGCCGAGTCCTTACCCATAAAATTTATCAATTTTGACTTAATTACAAGTTGACGCATATTCAAAGCATTCTTCAGGAACGTGTAACAATTCATGAGCCAAACTTAAAAAAAAGAAAAAATTAAACTATTTTGATGATGATAACTCCTTGATTCTTTCTTCTACTCCTTCGACCTCTTTCTGAAGGTCTTCCTTGTATTCTTTTAGCATAGCCAGTTTTTCCTCTTTGGTTAGGAAACTCCTTACTCCATATCCCCAGTGGCCGCCGCCACCACCACCACAACTATATCTCATTCATTTCACCTCCTCCTCCCTTTCATATCGTATATGCGATATATGGGGCCTACACTATTTATTTATATCGGATGCCCGATATATCTCTTGTATGCGACGATTCAGAGCTGACTGTTGTGATATGAGAGGTATGCTGGGATTCTTGATCCTCTTCTTACTTTCAAAAGAACCCATGCACGGTCAGGCTCTCGCAGATGAGATTGCAATCAGAAGGGGAGAAAAGCCTAGCCCAGGTACAATATATCCTGCACTGAAGAACCTTCGCGAAGCTGGATTTATCAAGGAGGAAAATAAAGACGGCAAGACCATTGTTTACAGCCTGACTCCAAGGGGAGAAAGTGCTCTCAAGATAGCAAAAAGAAGGTTTACAAGAACCTTTCTTGGAGTCTTTCCATAGATTGAAAGCTAATACAGGTTAGATAGTTGTCAGTCTTTCCATATCTGAACACATTCTTTCTTGTTTTGTTCAGCGTATTACAAAAAGTCTCGCTAGTTACATCACATTTGTTATTAATCAGGATATCACTATCATCATGATGAAAACAAAAATAGTGAGTGTCGTTGCTTTAGTAAGCATCACACTTTCCATGACGCTGGTTGTAGGAGCTCTCGGGGTTATTGCTCTTACCCCTCATGAAGCGACAGCTCAAGAGCAAGCAGTTCAAGAATTTGATGCAATATTAGCAGGTGGATTCGAAGTACCTCCTGTTCAAAGTAATGCGGCAGGATTTGCAGAGCTAGAAACCGAAGAAGGCAGTGACAACCTAGAATATGGCATAATCGTTGTTAATATTGCCAACGTTACTCAAGCACACATCCATCAAGGGAATAGTAGCCAAGCGGGCCCTATTGTAGCATCTCTTTTCAATGCATCGACCCCAACTGGACCTCTTATTGGAGATTTAACAGAAGGATCTATTACTTCTGCTGACCTGATGGGGCCATTGCAAGGAAAACAATTGTCAGACCTAATCGCCCTAATGCAGAATGGACAGGCCTACGTTAATGTGCATACCGCGCAAAATCCTGACGGCGAGATAAGAGGAACCATTGAACTAGATACTGACTAAGTTAACAACAATCATCATCATAGCCTACCTGCTTTTTTTGGTAACGATTTTCTTTACTGGTTTCTGTTAACCTAGTTTACTAATGGGCCATCTGTTATTTATGTTAGCTTTGCATTGAGTCTCTCTTCATAGTAATATATTCAAGTCAAATTTTTATCAAGATAAGTGAGGCCCTTAGAAATCAGATCTGAAAGCCACCTTTTATAACGGCATTTTGTAGTTTTTGACGGTTCCTTAAAGGGCCCTAAAGCTTCTTCCTACTACTTTTGCTTGCTGCGTGCCATACCGTTTCGATTCTACATTCCGAAATCATGTTTATACCAGTCGAGCTCTCTTTTTAAATTCTTATTTTCCTCTATCAGATCTTTCATACTGCTGGTTAATGTAGATACACTCTCGTTTGCTGCTTCTTGTTCTCGTCTTACTTCGTTATTTTCTGCCAAGAGTACTTCATAATCAGTAGATATTTTGCTAATTTGCTTCTGCAACTCTTCTAATTGTGTTTGAAGCTTTTCCTTATTCTCTTTGATAAGTCCCTGTGTGTAGGCGTTGTTAATGTATTCAATGCACAGATTAGCGAGGTTTTCTCTCTCCTCAAGAAATCCACCTTTGCCTAACATTTCGTAACTGGTCAGTGAAGATGCTAATGCTTGAGATAATGGTTCCTTGTTATCTTTGTCTACACCAATACTTCGCGCTCTCTCATATAGAATCATGATGTCTTGACTACGCATTTTCTCAATGAAGTCTTCAACATCCCTAATTGCACTGCTCATTTTTTTATTATTGGCAGTATGTTTCAAGGAAGTCGACATAATAGTCTCGCTATCGACAATATACTATTTAAGAAGAGACCAGATCGATAAGTACCATGTAAACCAAACGAACTAAAGTTAGGCCATTGTATTTTAACAAAGTCTTAATAAACCAGCAATGTCTCTTGGCTGCAATAATTAGTGTTAATCAATTCAAACAGGGCATCCAGTAAGGAGGCAGCTGCTGCTGCTGACTTTAATAAAAGCTCATAAGGCCTGGGCAATGATGAAGAGTATTGGAAAATGGTAGACATGAATAAGAATCAGGATCCGGCCTCTTTTGACAACTATCATTTTTCCAACATGAGCAATAGGATTGGCTTGCCATTTCATGCTCCAGAAGAATGGCAGAAAATTATATCACCACAGGAACTCGAAAGATTAGTTAAAAGTGCGGATCAAGTTGGCGTCCATGTGCTTGTAGGCGACATTCGAAAGTCTACTTTTCTAATGAAAGAATCTATATCCTCGAAGCGATTTGCACAGATAACTCGGGATTTTATGAAGGCTGTCAGGGATACAGCTAGCAAGAATGAGGGTTGGTTTGACAAGTTTACTGGAGATGGATTTATCATTTATTGGATATATGGAGATGAGGAAAATCAGCAGAAATATATTTCAGAGATCTTATCTTTTTCGAATGCACTAGTTTCCATATTCCCAGAAGTCATGAATGAGTATCGCACAAATTCTACAAATTTTCCAGCCGACATCGGTCTATCTTTAGGAATTGACTCTGGCTTGTGCTCTTTGGTCAATATTGAAGATTTGAACATCATTGGTTCTCCAGTCGTCGGTGCTAGCCGAATGGTGGCAGAGGCAGAACCATTTGAGGTGCTCTTTAATGTGTCAATAGGTGCGCGGCTAAACAAAGACAAAGAGCGCCTTGCTAGAGACAGTGGAATTTACATCGAAAGAAAATATATCAAAACAGCAGAATATGGAGAAACAGGACAGGAAGCGTATTCCGTACGATTTCAGAAATGAATAGTGTAGAACATATCGACTGGCTTACAACTAACAACAGCTGCGCTGCACAAAATTGGGAAGGTTTTTCTGTCGAATCTCTCTAATTCTAGCTCAAACAAATGTCTGTTACCAATAATAGAGGTATTTGTAGCAATTGTGGTAGGAGAAGAGAAGAACTTTTTCCAATGTTTGTAGAGGGCCAAACAAAAGTAGGCAAATGCGATTACTGGTGTAAAGAATGTTTGAGCAATAGAAAGTTGTAGTCAGATGGCCAAAGCCAATTGATTTAGACAGAGACTCATTACAGACGCTGTCTTATCAATTATCAAAGATATCACATAACAAGGTTACGGCTTATTTTTAAGCAAGGATTGTGAAGGCAATGGTAAATTAAAGGAAATATTATGAGACTATTTAGAGGTTGGAGACCAAGAGGCAATATGTACAGCCTAAAGTGCAACCAATGTGGCAAGGGTTTTTTGTCTAGCTACCACTTAGAGGCTCCTATTTGCGGTAAATGTCTACAGAAGACCAAATCGCTTGACTCCACTATAGAGCACGAAAAACAGTGCATAACCTGTGGTGCGCAGGGTGTGA
>DATFCN010000066.1:0-9148 GCA_035253045.1 Nitrososphaera sp. | reverse complement strand
TATCCTAGCACTGTTTGCAGCGTCAGCTGCCCTACTTCTCTCAGGAATAAGGGGTAGGTTTGAAAAATTGAAAGAGAAAAAAGCCAAGGGATTGAGGATATTGGACACCAGGAAAATTATATTGGTTGGGATTCCTACAGGAATTGTCCTGGGCATTGTCGCGGGACTTGTAGGGATAGGAGGCGGGATATGGCTGTCTCCCCTGCTTATACTTGCAGGGGTGGCTGATCCGAAACAAGCAGCGGCAACTTCCAGCCTCTTCATAGTCGCAAACTCTCTTAGCGGCTTTTTTGGACAATCTTTGAGTAAACCCATTGATCCTGCAATTTTATTGCCTCTGGCTTTGGTAGTGCTAGCAGGCGGATTGCTCGGAGCTAGGGTAGGTGCATTAAGGCTTGATCATGACAAAATCCGTATAATAGTTGGCGCTATAGTGGCGATAGCAGGGGTTAACCTCATGATTAAATTATTGTTCTCTGGAGGATAGTATAAAGTACTAATAGTACATCATCATGATGAAAATTAGGTCATCACGCCACTGTTTCCTCTAATGAATGATAACCTGTCGCCCCATTGGGGTAAGTATCTCTAATTTCGGCAATTTGCATATTTCCAGTTTTGTCTGTTGCTCTTACAACGATATTGTATTTTCCTTTATTCTGTGGAATCCAATCTAGAGCCCAAAGAACCCAAGAGTTACTTGAAAGGGGATCTTTTATGTTCGCGCTTTGCCAGGTGCTTCCACCGTCTGTGCTGACTTCTACCTTTGATATTCCCCTGTCCCCAGCAAACGCTACACCTGCTATTGGACTTTTGCTTCCTACAGGTATAGCATTTGGTGACAGCCCTTCAAATCTGTTTCTCAGTGCATCTCCGGGAAAGACAATCTTTGAATGAGTTTGATATTTAGCATTGTTTGCCCAACCCCTTCTCTGCCAAAATCCCTCATACACTGTATCGACGAGTTCAATGTCCGTTATCCATTTTGCATTCATCATTCCATACAATCCTGGAACAATTGCCCTTACCGGAAAACCATGTTCTGCAGGCAAGGGGGTTCCGTTCATCTCATATGCTAATATGGTTCCATCCATCAGGCCTCTATCAAGAGGTATTCCAACATCATACCCGTCAGAACATCTAAATACAATGTAAATCGCCTCAGGCAAGACTTGCGCTCTTTCCAATAAGCTTTTCAGCGGAACTCCCTTCCAATACGCGGTGCTAATAAGATCACCGTCAATTTTGTCGCTGATGCATTCAAGTGTAGCATACTCGCTAGTGGAAGGCATAGCCTTTATCTCATCATAAGTAAACTGCAAAGAACCATTACTTACCAAACCTCTAACATTGAGCCTCCAATTATTTGCATCAACAGATGGCACGATTAGGTTTGTATCTATTCTGTAAAATTTGTCAGTAGGAGTTAGTTCAGAAGCTACGAACGGAGCAAGTATCTCTTGGGCAAATATGCTGCCTGCAGGTATATTTGCTGAAGTGGGAGGTAAGGGTACTTTGGTACTAGATGTTGGCATTGACGACTTGCTATGGAAGGGGAAGCTTCTGGCCCAGAAAGCAAAGCTGGCAACTCCGATAGTGGCAGCTGCTATTGCAATGAATTCTCTTCTACTTATTTTCCGAATGCGGAAGTCGCCAGTTGGTATAGCGTTTTTTCTTGTTCCTGCTTCACCTCTACCTAAGCTCGAAGCTTTGGGAAGTTCGACACTCCTGGCAGCGGTACTTCTTTGAAACAAGTAGGAAAGTGTACGCCCATAGGCCACATTTGGCAGAAGAAGGAAAAGGAGAGCATATTGTATCTCTGAAGAACTTGTTAGTAATTCATTTAGTTGTAAAAGGAATGCACTTATTGCAACCATTACGAGATAGGGAATAAATGAAAGCTGTACTAGATTTACAATCACCCTCTTGTTAGAAAGTTTAATGTATATCTTATGAAGTAATATCGCAAGTCCCCCGTAAATAACCAAGTTGACAATGATCGCTGTTGCAAATGCAGTATATTTTGCCAGGGAACCAAATGTCTCAACAGAAAACGACTCTATCTGCCCCGGAGTAAGCGAGAATACTGTTTGAGAGGCGAGCTCAGGCAGGAATAACCCTCCAGCAAATATCCTAAAAGCCACAGCTACTAACAGAGCAACGCTTCCAGCAATGAGTCCAAGAACAAAGTGTCGTGTACTTTTATTCTTCATCTCTTTTCAGAGTCACCCTTGCCGGAAGGATTTTTTTGCATCCCATCGTTTTCTCGGTTCTGCTCCGCAACCCATCCGCAATCAGGATCTAGCGTTTCTAAGCAGGAAGGGGACGCCACATTAGATCTCAATGAAGACATGCATTAAAGCATTTTTCCAGATCAGGAAAACGCATAGAATACCTAAAAAAAGGATTTAATTCTAAAAAATAAGAGGGGGGAAGAGAGAGAAAAATTCAATTTTTTGCATGCCATGCTGTACTACAGGAAGCGGAACACTATCGGGCAGTTTATTATCATACCAACCGAGCCATATTGTCCCCCACCAAGGCCAGTGATCCATCCTTCCTCAGCAAAGCCTAAGATGGCAAATTCTTCAGTTAGCCGTGATCGGTATCCATTGTCGATGGCTTCCTGGGTCCAGACTCCCAAGTTTAGATCCCATAGAGGACTGTAATCTGTTGAGATCGTGGGTATGCCTCCGAGGACGTTGAGAGGAGAACCTTCACCTAAGAGTGCACTGTTCAGACCTTGGCGCTGTGGGTTGCCCTGACCTGTGGGTCCGTTGGTAAAAGAAAAGATTCTCTCGACTGCACTAAACGCAGTATCATCACGGCCTGTCGCAATGTTAACCAACTTGGGAGCAAGCGTAGCACGCTCAAGTGCTGCTGCAAGAGGGGCGCTAGCATCGGTGCTCAAGTAAAGCACAGGGCGAGCAAAACTAAAACCTGATGTAAGACTTATCGTCACTGTGCCCTCTCTGGGGCATATTCGTACGACCTTGTCATGAACTAGGCTGTAATCAGGGTTGCTTTCGCAAAAGTTGATTTCAGACGCATCAACACCAAATGCAACTATTGGAGCATTATAAATATGGCCGCCTCCGTTTTCTACAAGAACAAGTGGAGAATAGTCATTGTCCCCAATTGATCCGGGTTGAGCCTCAGAGGGCGGGAAGGGGTTTGACGAGTTACCGCCCGGAACGACCTTACGCTCGGGTCTAAAGTCTACGGTTCCGGAATGAAACTCAAGTGTAGCGTTTGGAAGAAGCGTAGCTACCCTTGCACCAGGAGCAGAGTTTGCCAGCTTGGGCGACCAGTTGAGTCCTAATGCATCAGCATTGCCTTTGTCTGTTGTGTCTGTAAGAATATACCATACTCTCTCACTACTTCCTCTTATGTGTCCCTGATAAAGCGGCAGCGTGATAGTGGATTCATTCATATCAATGCTACCAGCTTTTAGTAGTTGGAGGGGGCCTACCAGTTCCTTCTGTACGTTGGACGGAGCGGGGCCAAAGTATGTGAGGGGAACATTAGATCCAATAGATGGTGGTGCGGGTGCAATGTCATCATTCTGCAATTGCTGTTGTTGTGGTTGTTCTTGTTCTAGCTGTTGGCCAAAAGTTTGTGTAGTTGGGATAAGCACCGTCGTCATGACTAGTGCCAAGGCTGTTATTCCTAAAAGAGATTTCTTAGGGTTCATCGTTCACGACTCCTAGAATAGAAAAAAAAGGATTTTTCCAGATTCTTTCCAAATCTTATCCAAATTGAAAAGATGCTCGTTAAGCTTCCATGCTACTGTGCTTAGATGAAACATCGCCGCTTCAAACGGGTCAAAGCGAGAAACCTACAATAGGTGTTGGAGGATAGTTTAAACCGCTTTTATTTCAATTTCCAAGAGATCTTCTGTTAGCTACCCTATTGCAAATTAAACTGTCTTTTAACTAAACTCTGAAACTCTTTGTCCGCCATACTTCTTCTTGCTTCTATAAAAGCGACAGCGTCCTTTCCTACCACATATCTGAAATCAGGATTAGCGGATAGTACTGCCTGTAGAATCACTTTTGCAACTTCAGATGGATGTATAGTATTTTGTTCCATTTGTCTAAATGATGCTGATACATTACTTACTATCTGTTTATATGGTGAGCCAATATTGTCTGGGCTAGATGTCTTAGAAGATATCTTCAGGTTTCTCCAAAAGTTTGAGTTTACAGCTCCAGGTTCTATAAGTACAAATTTAATTCCAAATGGTTCAAGTTCATATTGTAAGGATTCAGAAAGACCTTCTAGGGCAAATTTAGTTCCATGGTAAATTGAGTCAAGAGGAACTGCAATTCTTCCTCCCATAGACGTAATATTGAATATCTTGCCGCTTCTCTGTTCTCTCATCTTAGGAATTACTGCCTGCATTACTCTTACTGCACCAAAGAAGTTGGTTTCAAACTGTGCCCTTATTTCTGCCATTGAAGTTTCTTCAAATGGTCCTGCCAAAGCATACCCTGCGTTATTAATCACAATGTCAATTCGTCCTCTTTCCTTCATAATTGTATTAATTGCCTCTGATACAGAATTATCATTGTCCACGTCAAGCTGAATACTTTGAATTGGCAGATTCTCTGTTTTGGCCATATCTGTTAGGTAATCTGATCCTTTACTACCCTCTAGCCTGCGCATTGTTGCATAAGTATGAAATCCATTTCTTGCCAATGTAAGAGAAGTTTCAAAACCTATGCCAGTAGAGCTGCCTGTTACAACTGCAATTTCTTCACGTGCCATAATTAACTAGGTATATGCTGAATAATGTATATAATGCTGCAAGTTTACAGACAAGGGTCGTGCACACATTAGAATACGTTATTATTCATAACACCATCATGATTTCTACTTGCTGAGGCGGGACATAGGTCTTCACCATAAACATGGCTCACCAATATTTTAGAAGTACATACAATTAAAAATAATTTGCGGACAAAAAGTATGACAGCTCGGTCTTAGTAAGACAATAGAAGCAAGGAGTAATGTTTCCTTCTAGAAGAACATATACCACATAAATTGAGCAAGAGCATGTGGCCCATAAAAATATAAGAATTCAAAATAGAAGGACAGTGAAGGATGACTTCTTCTTCTATGTTTACACCATCAATCACAGAAAAGTCGTTAGGGTAAGGTTGTTCAATCCTTAATGTCTCTGCCAACACCTTTTGGTCATTCTTTGCCAAAGCTTTTAATTGATTAGTGATTACTTCTATATGTATAATATAGAATATAATTTTGGAAACCTGTATTACATGCTTTAGATTCCATAAGCATATGATGCATAAAAGTGAGGTACTGACAGCTATATTTTTGGTCTCCATTGCAGGAGTGACTCTTAGTTCGCCGAATGCTCTGACTGCAATATCAACAACAATGCCAACAGCTGGTTCTACTATAACACCATCTGCATATGCACAAACAACAACAGATTCTGCTGCTAACGGGACCGACAGTACCAATCTTACCGACCTTACTGATAGTACTTCCATTCCCTCAAGTGAAGCTAGTGATACGCTATTTGTCGGAGACATCGCTGATGATACTATCAAAATCATAGACATAACAGACGGCGAAGGTCAAGTATTCATAGCCAAAAATAGCGGCGAAGGAAATAGCGGCGAAGGAGGTTACCGACTACAAAGCCCAACTGGAATAATCGTGGTTAATGATACTCTGCTTGTAGCTAACCAAAATGCAAACACAGGAAAAGCAGGAGAGATATTAAAGTTTGATGGTGAGACCGGAGACTTTGAGGGATTTCTTGTCAGGCACAATGACGATGAGGGTCCCTGGGCACCCCGTGGAATTGTAGTTTCGCCTGATGGGGAAATTCTTTATGTAGCGAGCTTTGAAGGCCGCGGCTCGACAAAATCTGACTTGGCCCCTGGGGCAATACTTGCATATGACACTCAAACGGGCGAATTCCAAGGAAGCTTTACTCCTGACGAGGGAATTCTACCTGAAGGCACAGAGTTTCACCCAAGAGGTCTACTATTTAGTCCAGACGATGGCTTGCTTTACATTTCTGGGACAGGCGACCTAACATCGGATATACGGGCGGGATATGTCTTGACATTTGACCCAGAATCTGAAGAATTTGGATTGTTTGTCTCATCACAGGATGCACCCAGTCTGCACCGTCCTGAAGGATTAGCTTTTGATAGTGAAGGCAATTTATGGGCTACAAGTTTCCGTGCAAGTGAGGACGACACAGACAAGATCCTTGCATTCAATTCAGAAGGCGAGCTGACAAACACGATAAACCTGTATGAAAGCGGCAATGATCGAACATTTGCGCAAGCAATATTGTTTGGCCCCGATGGTGACCTCTTTGTACCAATCTCTAACACTGGAGAACTGCGGCGTTATGATGTAGATACTGGCGAATATGCAGTAGTAACTGAAGCAGGAAACCCATTGGGCGCGCCCTGGTACTTAACCTTCAAGAATACCGACCCAAGTACATTAGAGTACGACAGCAGTGATTAAGGTTAGTGATTTAGGCACAGCCACATTCACTCACATAAACTCCTCCTTTCCTTTTATTTCTTCTACTTCAACCTGAATATAAGCAGCCATGCTATTTTTCGTAGCAAACCAATTTCTTTATAGCCGAGGGGTTATTTTCTTATTTTATATATATAGCGCAGAAGTATTATAAAATCTTACATGTTTTATAATTAAAGTATATTCTTTTATACTTGTATTGGGAATACTAGTAGGTAGGTATAATAACCAGATGTGTCTGAGCAGAAGAATTAGAATTTCAACTGAGGGAGGGTCGAGGTATAATCAGTGATCTAGACGGAAACAGCACCGCGAGTCTCTCAAATGTAGGAGCTCTTTTGTCATCTCCGGTTGGTAAAATAATGAGATCAGATGTAGCTATCCTTGAATCGGACAAAACAACAGACGTCGCCATTGAAGCAATGCAGGAAAAAAATGCACGTAGTGTTCTTGTTTCTGTCAGAGGTGAGATCGTGGGCATTGTCAGCAAGACGGACATTCTATTCAAGGTAACATCTCAGGGAAGAAACCCCGGGAAGGTAAGACTGCGAGAAATCATGGCTAGCCCCGTTCTTGCCGTCAACCCCCAGACAACTATCAGAGAGGCTCTAGCCATCATGGACAAAAAGAAGGTGAGGCAGCTTATGGTTCATGCTTACGCAGCCGTTTTGGGAATGATCAGCAGAGAGGAAATATCTGAGCGAATCGAACAAATTTCACTATCGCTAGAAGATACGGCATTATCTGGGACACCAGCTTGCATTATTGATACAAAAAGCATATCATACATGAAAGATACAAGCAAAGCGAAATTTCAATGCCCCTATTGCGGATCACCCTTTGACGACAAGGAAGCATTATCAAAACATATTGATAGACTTCATGAAGAAACAGGGGTACTTGAAGGAGACTATCGCAAGATGGTGCATTGATGTTCTCGACCAGAACCGGTTCTTGAAAGATCAAAATTGGATATTCAGGTAGCTTCCCCAACGGGAGTGATATCTTTTATGCCATTTGCAACAGGTGTTTATTACGAAAAAATCAGTATAACAATCATGGGACATCACCACCCTGACGCGATATACCTTAACACATTTTTGTTGTGCGAGTCACATTAATATTTTGATTGAGCTTCCGATTACAAAAATAAGCTAACCTAGGTCATATTGACCGCTACTTTGCAAAATAATATCCCAAATGCATTCTAATAGAAAATCATCATAGAGACACTCTCAGAACAACAGTAAAGTCAGCAAAATCTGCTGAGGCCTGTACTATCCCGCTGGAATTATTCTTTAATAATTACCGACCACGTCTTTGGTTTAAGAGATTATTGATAGATATCAGCAAATTAACGATAAAACTACTTTCCAAACTTATAGCCTCTCGCGGGGTTTCGTGCCTCGAGGTAGTTGACGCCGCTATTGATAGGATTGAAAAGTTTAATCCTAGGCTAAATGCATTCATAACAGTACTTGACGAGTCTGCGAGGAAGGATGCAATGCATGCTGATTCCCTCCTCAAACAAGGCAGATACCTTGGACCACTTCATGGAATTCCTGTTAGCTTGAAAGACTTGGTTTACATTAAAGGAGTAAGAAGCACTAGCGGGTCGAAGATTCTTGCTAATTTTGTACCCAAATACCACTCGACCATCACTAGAAGGCTGAGAGAGGCAGGTGCTGTGATCATCGGCACTAATAACTTACATGAATTTGCTAGTGGAATAACTGGCATCAATCCACATTATGGGCCATCAAGGAATCCCTGGGACATAGATAGAATATCTGGCGGATCGAGTGGGGGTTCTGCTGTAGCAGTTAGCAGCGGAATGTGTCTAGCATCAATTGGCACAGATACGAGTGGATCTATACGAGTCCCCTCCTCTCTTTGTGGAATATACGGTCTACAACCAACATTTGGTAGAGTAAGCAAATATGGTGTGATGCCTCTTGCTCCATCCATTGATCATGTAGGTCCCTTAGCTAGAAGTGTTTGGGATATTGCAGCTGTACTTGGCGTAATAGCAGGTTATGATAAACTGGATAGATCATCGATAAGAGTGCCTGTTCCTGATTACTTGCAAGAGATTTCTTCCTCTCCTTCTTCCTCCACTCCCTCCGTTTCCACTTCTGAAACAAGAAATAGGAGTAATAGTAAAGATAATAATAGTAATCGCAGCGTCAGCGAGAAGTTCAAGATCGGCATACCAAGGCAATTCTTCTTTGATATGATTGAGCCAAAAGTTATGGAAATTTTTAGAGAGTTTGTCGAGAGGCTTAGTAACTGCGGAATAACAATTACACGGGATATTGATGTAGACGGTACAGACAAGATTTTTGAAACATGGAGGGCCATAAGGCTAAGCGAAGCGGCTGCTATCCATAGTGATTGGATGATGTCAAGACGCCAAGAGTATGGGGAGGATGTATTAACAATGCTAGAACAAGGACTCGAAGTAAAGGCGGTCAAATATCTCAATGCCCTTCATAAATGGAGACAACAGATCCATGATGCTTTTATGAAAACCATCTATGAATATGATGCTTTATTGGTTCCTACTACCACTATTCCTGCGCCATTTTTAGATCAAAAACAAGTCAATATC
>DATFCN010000065.1:0-3356 GCA_035253045.1 Nitrososphaera sp. | reverse complement strand
GGAGATTTTGTGGTTGCGGGAAAAAATTTTGGGGGAGGATCCAGCAGAGAACAGGCTCCAGTGGCTTTAAAATATGCAGGAATTGCTGCAGTCATCGCTGAAAGTTTTGCAAGGATTTTCTACAGGAATGCCTTCACAATTGGGCTTCCTGCTCTTGAAATCCCCAATATTAAAGACAGAATAGTCCAAGGAGACGAACTTAAGGTTGACATAGCTAAATTTAGAGTTGAAAACTTGAGAACCCATGAGGATTTCCGTGCCAAACAGGTTCCTGAATTTATGCGCAGGATGCTGCTTGAAGGAGGGCTAGTGGAATACTATAAAAAGAATAAAAACTTTCCATGGGATATAGTAGAGCAGCAGTAATTTGCGGTAGTGCAGGGGCGAGTGGGAATATTCGGCTGGCGCTTACCTTTTCCTGCTATCTTCTTTTTTAGAACTGCAAGGACATCTAGACAGTTATTCTCTCTAATCTTAAATGCAGAGGAATATCAAAAGAAGTGCTAGTTTATGTTTGCCCTAAATGCAAGATGCAATTGATACCTCACATGCCACAATTAGTAAAAATTTTCCTCATTTCCTTAGTCGCTCATCAATTTCCGTTATCAACCAGTCTTGGGGCCACTCAATGTCAAGCGGTTGAAAGACCTCTGCCTTTTTTAGTCCAGGCAAAGACTCTACTTTTCTAAATATTCTCTCGATATCAAATACATTTTCGCTATAGAGATTTAATATTATGACTTCCTCATGGATTAACGTGGGATGCCGGAGGAGGTACCGTGATAAATCTGAGTGCATCCTTTTGAGGATGCCTTGGAATAAACTCTTATCCGCCTGAGCTACTATTGAGAAATAATTGTATCCTTTCATTGCAGAGGGATTGTAAACAAGACCAAAATTGAGCAAGCGATTCTCTGTCATAGCCTCCATCCTTCTAATGACTGTCCTCCGTGAGGCTGAAATCCTATTGGCTATATCTACAATTGTAATTCTAGGATCGGAAAGAAGGCATCTTATTATCTTTAGATCTGTTTCAATTACTCTAAAATGCGATGTATGATATCCAATAAAAACATCTCTTATGTGTATATTGAAGGGTATACTTTCTTTTTCGACGGCTCCCGATAAATTTCTCTTTGAGATTTCCTTGAGAACCTTAATTTCTCCTTCCATAGCTGGCCTGGCGATAATCCCAAACACAGATGTTCCTCCGATAGCCTTTATGCCAAGGTAGATGTTTCCAAACTTATGCAAATACTTGGCGAGTTCCTCGAAGTTCAAATTGTGATGTCTAACTATAAGAAGACAATTCATCCTATATCCTAAGATTGCGTAATTCAGGTTTGTGATGAATTTCCCTATTATCTCCTTTTGAACTAAGATCTTGACCCTTCTCTTAACAGTATTGGGAGTCAGTCCAAGCGTAAGTCCCATGCTCCTGTAGGATGTTCTGCAATTATCAGCTAAAATTCGGAGTATCCTTAAGTCTAAATGATCCATATGGAAGTCGTCCTCTATCACGTTGGACCTCTAAATTACTCAACGTAGCAAAATAATATAAAAGATATGTCACTAATGTGCAATTGCATATACGTTAGCACTAAATACAATTACAGACAATGAAATCTGGAATTTCTATTGGAAAAAGTCAGGTCAGCTCATAATGATAATACCAGTAATAGTAGTGCAAGGATTCCCTTCTCTGCATGGAAAGCACTGGCCGTTCTAGCCAGCCTTGCAACTATGGCCATGTATGCAGAGACTATGTTGATACCCGCTATTCCTGACCTTATCCGCGATTTCGACGTATCATATACTATGTCATCTTGGATACTGACTGCGTATCTAATATCTGGAGCAGTCATGACGCCAATTGCAGGGAAATTGGCAGACATCTATGGAAAAAAGAAAGTCTTGTTGGGCATATTAGCCGTTTACACAACGGGGCTTGCGATGGCAGGTCTTTCACCCAACATCTACTCTATGATCGCAGCGAGGGCGGTACAGGGAGTAGGAATGGCGATGTTTGTCATTGCATTTGGCATAATAAGAGACCAATTTCCGAGGGAGAAGCTGTCCATCGGCCAGGGAGTCATTTCCTCGATGTTTGCATCAGGAGCAGTTTTAGGTCTTTTGCTTGGAGGCATCATAATTCAAAATTACGGATGGCAAGCAACATTCCTTTCTGCTATTCCAATTGCAATTGGATTGTTTGTTATAAATAGCAAATTCAAATATGAGAAGCAACGGCCGGAAGCCCAACAAGAAAAAATTTCGGGTGAGCTCGCAAAGGGATTGCCAACTATGAACGGTCATCCCAAGAGTGGGAAAGTTGATATCAAGGGTGCCATTACACTTGCGACTTTTGTTACTTCCTTTTTACTTGCATTGACATTTTCAGAAACAAATGTAAGCAACGGTGGTGGTAGTGGTTCAATTAGTTTAGTCTATAGCCTGACAGCACTAGGGATCGTTACAATTGTACTCTTCGTGATAATAGAAAAACGAGAGAAATATCCCCTTGTTGATTTCAAAGTTATTTTGCACAGGATTATACTTCCCAGTAATGTGATAATAATGGTTGTAGGCTTTTCAATGTTCATGGTATTTCAGACAATACCCGTGCTTGTAAGAAATCCTCAACCTTTTGGTTTTGGACTGGATGCAGCAGAAACGGGATTGGTACAGTTGCCTTTTGCAATTGTGCTTCTAATATTTGGTCCAACATCAGGCCTCATAGTTGCCAAAATGGGATCTATCAGACCAATCATTATAGGTATTGCAATCACAACTGCTGGGTTCCTAGGGCTACTGATATTCCACGGCGAGCTGTTGGCAATTTCTGTTAACCTAGCCATACTCTCAACGGGGCTATCGTTGACAAATGTAGGGGCAATGAATGTCACTATGCTGGCAACTCCCATACAGCATATAGGTATGTCACTTGGCACGAACAACCTTATGAGAATCCTTGGAAGTTCAATAGGACCTGCGCTTGCAGGGATGTATATGCAGACAAACCAATCATCGATCTTGATAGCAGGGCAGGCTGCATCATTTCCAAGCGCAGAAGCTTACAATTCCATATTTCTAACAGCAGTCACATTATCTCTAGCATCAATTTGCTTAGCGCTGTTCCTGCGAGGAAAAGCAAAGAAAATGTCAATACCAAACTTGTCCTAAACACTCCAGATTACGCTAGAACCATTGTGTAGGACAAAGAATTTCGCAAAAAACAACAACAATGGAGCAGTACTGTCCTCATGCTGCTATTCTTGCCCTCCTTATTCCCCAAAAAGTCTAGCCGCGACACAGTTAATTGACAGCTTTGAAATAACCAGAGGTACTGCTCATGA
>DATFCN010000064.1:0-3684 GCA_035253045.1 Nitrososphaera sp. | reverse complement strand
AGGGAATGTCCCGCTAAGTCTTAGATTATACTATATGACAGGCTTTGCTGCCTATAAAGCTGGCTTAGGTCATGGGTTCAAATCCCCTCACCTGGTCCATCTTTTCCTGTTGTACAACTACGGTATTAGATTAAGTTCAATTTAGAGGAGTGTAGGACAAAAAGCCTAGCAATGCCAATATCCCTGGATCTCGCCTTAACTTCGAGTCTTTCTCAAATGAGACCATCTTTTTTAGAGTCCAAATCCTCCTTGCCAAGTCTTACGTGACTGTTATTCTCTGTCTTTGCTTTTACAGCTGACAGCCCTAATGCGACTCCAAGTATTGCAAAAATTACGATCAGTGAAACTTCGATCGGAATATTGTATACATCTGATGCCAGCATCTTTGCTCCTATAAATATAAGCGAGGCGACAAGCGCGGGCTTCAGATAGTAGAACCTTTCCATCATTCCTGCAAGCATGAAGTATAGACTCCGGAGACCAAGTATCGCAAAGATGTTCGATGTGATCACTATGAATGGATCAGTGGTAATAGCCAGAACTGCTGGTATCGAATCTATTGCAAATACAAGGTCAGTCACTTCTACTATGACAAGGGCTACAAGCATCGGAGTGGCATAGAGGGCGCCGTCCTTCAACCTGACCAGAAATCTATTTTCATACAGCTTGGACGTTAGCGGAACGAACTTTTTCAACAATCTCACCGCAATGTTCCTTTCGATGTCGATGTTTTCCTTTTCTTTTCTCTGGATCGCCATCCGTATCGCAGTAATAAGCAGAAACGTGCCAAAGACATACATCATCCAGTGAAAGCTTGCGAGAAGAGATGCTCCTGCAATTATGAGTGGGATCCTCATGGCTATTGCGCTTAAAATCCCGACAGAAAGCACCTTATGCTGAAATTGAGGAGGAATTCCAAGGGAAGAGAAAATAATGATAAATACAAACATGTTGTCGACGCTGAGTGATTTCTCAAGGGTATATCCGGTTACAAATTCAAGAAATCTGTCAAATCCTGCGGTCACATAAATAATTCCTGCAAAAATTACTGCAAGCGATATCCATACAATCGTCCATGCTAGTGCCTGTTTGAATGTGCTCTTCTTTTTTCTATCTTCCACACTTTGCTTAGTTGATGACGATGATTCTTTGGTGCCTAGTCTATTCCTCAATGCACCTATGGCACCTATGTCTATAGCCATAGCGATGCCAACAAACAGCCCAAAGATTACCCAGAGGATGTTGTCTTGCAACATAATAAGTCCAGATTCCAACCTTGATAACAGAATAGGAACTGCTCAAGTAATATTTCACTAGAATGTTTATTTTGTCTTGCAAGGTAAACGCCCTTGCTAAATATTTGGATGGAATAACGCTCAGTATGAACGTCAATAATGACAACAACCAAGGCGTCTCATGTCCTTACTGCGCATCTAAATTCAAGGACAATGAAGAGCTTTCAAAGCACATAGACAGGATACACCACGGTTCAGGACTGCTCGAAGGCGACTCACGTAGATGGTGAGCCAATCCCAACCGATCGCTCTCATCTCTATCCCTTGAACCACAATGGTCTAAAGAGAAGCTTTTAATCCAATCAAAAACTAACGGAAGCTGTATATATTGTGCCTCTAAGCAGCGTTGATTCTGACGCCAAGAAAACCAAGACTGAAACGGTCACCTTTAGGTTCCCATCTTACCTCATTGACGAGCTTAGAATGGACGCTGAGCTGCAGGGCATCAGCCTTAACAATTATGCCGCAAAGATATTTTCAAACTATATACAATGGGAAAGATATGAACGAAAGGTAGGGCTTCTTCCCATGACAGAAGCTTTTTTAAGAGAGGTTCTAAACCAACTCACTGACGAACAGATAGTAAATCTTGCTCAAAGACTAGAAAAACAAAAGTTCACAAATATACTTGCATTCATGAAGAACAGTCACGAGGTAGACGACTTTGTAGATGTTATCCGTGCATGGCTGACTGTATCATGGATGCAGCAAAATATCGAGGTCCGTGATGGAAAATATTACTTCAAGATCCAGCACAGTCTAGGATCAAAGTGGTCACTTTACGTAAAGACCCTCCTCTCTGAGCTTTCATATGATATATTGGGCAGTAAGGCAGACATCAGCATACTAGGCGACACCTTATCATTTGTTTTTACAAAATAAAAAAAATCATGATTATGACGTATATACTCTCACACTATTCTGGGCAGAACTAAATTAACCCCAGTAGCAAGTAAGACAATGCAAGACAAAGTAGACTTGTTTTTTAAATAAGATAACGACTGCTTTAATTTCATGAGTGAAAATATCAAAGTAACCGAAAGTCCTAAGCACTTTATGGTACTTGATGCGATTTCAAGGGGTGTAGAAGATGCTGGCAAGATTGCTAGAGTAACAAAGGTTAGCAAAGCGGAGGTCGAGATGCTCCTAAATGATCTTGCAGTTCAAAAGCTGATTGTTAGTGAGCAAAAGAAAGGTCTTTTTGGCAAAAGGATTCAGGCACGCATAACAGACACTGGAAGCAGACTCCTTTCTTTTAAGAAGCAAGAATTAGAGAAGAAATCAAGAGATCTTGAGAGCATGTATACGAGTCGAGACAGAAGGGGCGTTGAGTCATTCATGGATGACAATAGGGCATGGATACCAATGATGATATTCTCTGGGATAATGAGTGCAATAATGTTTGCTTCAATGATGTCGTTTATGGGAATGGCAATGAATCCTGCAGAAGCAGCTATGGCAGGAGATGCTGCAAACGCGGATGCACAAGGCGCAGCAGACACTCAGTCGGCTGCTGATGATAACAGTGTCGCCAGCGATACGGGATCAGATATAAGCACCGAAGAATCTTCTGGCTTTGATGCCGGTGGTGGCGGTTTTGGAGGTGACTTTGAGTTTTGAAAGTTGGAAGCTCCGACAAGCAAGCTATTGCTGTTAACTGTCCTAACTGCTTAACACCAATGCAGGAGGTTAGGCGGTATGAAGCTAATATCGACTATTGTCCTTCTTGCAATGGAATTTGGCTTGATAGAGGCGAAATAGACAAGATAGCAATGGCTCAAAACAGAATTGACGAAGAACATTACAGCCGGTATCACAGAGACAGAGATTATGACGATTACGACGACGACTATTACAATTACAGAGGGCATAGAAGGCGAAGAGGTTTCCTTGGTGATCTGTTTGACTTTGACTAGACAATGATGAATGTGCCCATGCTAACCTTGTGTCCAATAAAAACAACAACAAGGCTTTGATCTTGTACATAACTGAGTTCAAACTGGCACCATGCATTGATTGACCATGATGACAGGATTTTCAAATTCACAAAAGTTATTTTGGATGAATAATTTAATCATAGCTCTTGATTTAGAAACCAATCCTGCGTCCCAAACGTTTAAGGCAACTGCGTACGAATGGAAATAGTACAAAGAAAAAGTAGCTAAGACAACACAAATGCTGTTGATGTGCTGAGGTCGTGGGTTCAAATCCCACCTGGTCCATCTTTTCCTGTTGTACAACTACGGCATTAGATTGAATTCAATTTAGAGGAGTGTAGGACAAAAAGCCTAGCACTGTTTTGGAACCAATGACTAGCAGTTTATGATTGAGCGCTCTTAGCATGAAAGCTCCTGATGCCATTATACAACTAGCTCCATCCTGGCTCAAG
>DATFCN010000063.1:0-3656 GCA_035253045.1 Nitrososphaera sp. | reverse complement strand
CCTTTGAAAAAGTTCTTGATTTTGCTAGAAAGGATGACTTTGTTTATTTTGATCCTCCATATATCCCCATCTCTAAAACTTCAGGTTTTACCCGATATTCTAAGTGCGATTTCTCTATAAGGGAACAGAACCATCTATCAGAAGTATTCAGGCTACTTGACTCAAGAGGATGCTTTGTTATGCTTAGTAATAGCGACCATCCATTAACAAGGGAACTTTACAGAAAATATGAGAAAAATATTGTTTTAGTGAGGGCAAAGAGGAAGATTAATTCCGTAGGGAGTAAGAGGACTGCAATTAATGAATTAGTGGTAACAAATTATCTAACTGGGAGACCTACTACCTTTGCTAGGGCGCTAAATTTATGATTTTCGAGGCTAAGGAAACGAACTTAAGATTTATCAGTGTTATATAACATAACATACTCAAGTACCATCTCGATAAGAAAACATAAATTACATTGACTAATTAGGCTTGCCTAACGATTTTGCAAAGCAGAAGAATCAGAGTCGGCATTGATGTAGGCGGTACATTCACTAAAGCTGTTGCGATCGAAATGGTGACAGGCCAGATATTGGGCAAGGTCACAGTGCCTACTACACACTCTTCTTCTAACGGTGTTTCCACTGGTATAATTGAAGCACTTAAGACATTGATAGGGAAATATTCGATTCAGAACTCCGAGATCGAATTGATATCTCATAGCACCACGCAGGCAGTTAATGCACTGCTTGAAGGAGATACTGCCAAGGTTGGGATTATTGGGATGGGTGTGAGCATGGAAAAATCAAATGTGATCAAGCGCACAAACGTCAAAGGTGTTAAGCTTGCACCAAACAAGTATTTACAGACCTGTTACCGCTTCATTGATACTTCAAAATATCTAGAGGAGAACGAAATAGGGCAGGCAATAAATGAGCTAAAAACAGACGGTGCTGAAGTCCTTGTTGTTAGTGAGGCATACAGCGTCGACGACCCAAGCAACGAGCGGTTTGTGATGGATAAGTCAGACATTCCTGCCACCGCAGGCCACGAGCTGACTGGAGTCTATGGACTTGAAATAAGGACGCTTACCGCCGCAATCAATGGAGGCATCCTTCCCAAGACAACAAGTACTGCAAAATTTGTGGAGCTTGCTGTGCAGAATGAAAAAATCAATGCCCCAGTGTTAATAATGAAGGGAGATGGCGGAGTCACAGACATGAGTACCTTTCGAAGCAAGCCAATTATCACTGTCCTGTCTGGGCCTGCAGCAAGCGTCGCCGGGGCTCTTCTCCATTTACGTGTAATTGACGGCGTATTTATAGAAGTTGGTGGGACGTCAACTAATATCTGCGCAATCAAAGATGGCAAACCTGAGATCCGCTACGTGACAATTATGCAGCATCCTACCTGCATTAGATCGCTGGATGTCCGAGTTGCTGGCGTCGCTGGGGGTTCGCTTGCGCGCTGGTCCGGCAGAAAGATAACCGATGTAGGGCCTCGATCTGCGCATATAGCGGGCCTTCGATACTCCTGCTTCGCATCCCCTGAGGAGCTTGAGAATGGTCAAATTATCACCTTCAGACCAAAAGAGGGCGATCCAATTGATTATATTGCAATCGAGACCGCAGGAGGGAATCGCTTTGCAATAACAAATACTTGTGCCGCAAATGCGCTTGCCCTTGTGCCAGAAGGCGACTACGCAAAGGCAAATCAAACTTCTGCAAAGCTAGCACTTTCAATACTTGCCAGCAGGCTAGGCACGACGATGGAACAGGCAGCGACTATGATCCTTGATATTTCTGCCAAAAAGGTGGTAGACGTCGTCGAGCAGGTAGTCAAAGAATACAAGCTGAAGAAGGAGCGCGTGGTGCTTATTGGTGGAGGTGGAGGGGCATCGGTGCTTGTGCCCTATATTGCTAGCAAGCTACAGCTGCAATACAAGATTGCGGAACATGCAGAAGTAATCTCCTCCATCGGAGTCGCAGCGGCAATGATTCACGAAGAGGCAGAAAAGACTGTGACCAACCCCCAACCGGAAGACGTTTCTGCATTGTCTGAGCATGTGAAAAAGGCTGCACTAGAACGCGGCGCAATGCCTGAATCGATAACAATTCAGTCAGAATACATCAGCGAACGCTCGGTTATACGAGTAACTGCAATGGGAAATGTTTCACTAGATATCGGTACTGCAAATGCGCAGGAGATACAGAAAGATGAAGCCCACATACTTGCTTGTGAGCTCTTCGGTATACATGATGGGGTCAAACGGATTTTGGACACGGAAAATTATCACATATTTACCTGCGAGATGAATAAGAAGATGCTCTTCTTGAAATCTAAAAAGCAGCAGCAGGTGCTGGTACTTGACAAGTATGGCAGAGTCAGGCTTTCTGTTGAAAATGCGTCAATTTTCACTGGCCCGCCGGATCAGGTGTCGGATAGGATCAACAACCTCCTCCGACAACGCGCTAGCAGTGGCAAGGATCTTGCACCGCAGGTTCACATCCTTGACGGCACAAAATTGATGGACTTTTCAAGTCTTACTGCTCAGGAGCATATTTCAAAGGCAGTGCATGATGAACTGAAAAATACTAACACCAAATATGTCGCCGCTATAGTAAGGGTCTAGCTAAGTAGAAAAAAATATCTATTTTTTCCATAATGCGAGCAAAATGTGGTGAGGCTCTAGATCACTCAAAGAACTCATATAGTGTATAGCAAGAGTGTATCGCGCAAAATTATTGCGTAGAGCCAGATCAGCTAATGTTTAGATGAGGAACTCGAGCTTTATCTAGATATTCTGAATATTGGTGCTCACTCAATCACCCTAGAATGCGCCCGTCTTTGCATGCTCAAATGGTGACTGACAGGAAGTATTTAATGACTAATGAATACGAGCTCAAAACATGAAAAAAATAAGTACACTTTATAGCTTTGCTCACATTACATTTAGAAAGAGTCAGAATAGATGTTTATTATCAAACCACATTTCGACGATAAAGCCAACGCACCTATAGAGAAAGTCTTCTAAAATCACTGAAATGACAGACCTTCGATGAAAGCAGCGTCAAAATCAAAACCTTGAATAAATATCTACTATTATTATGATTTTTATAGATTTTGATGTAAGAATTTCAAGGAGGCGTATTAGTTAAAAAGAACAATAATTACTAACTATTCAGACAAGTATGACAAAAATAGGTGAAGCGGGCTCCCCTCTATCTGACTATCCTTCGAAGAGTGAAAGAGGAACCAAAACGAAGCAAAAAGGCGAGGAGCTCTTCATAGGTACCGCTGAATCCGAGCATATAGAGATGTACCTTAAAGCAATTTGGTACCTATATGAAAAAGGTCAAGAGGCAAAGGTCAGCACAATAGCAAAGTTGCTCAATGTCACACAACCTTCTGTTGTGCAGATGTTACGGAAGTTACACAATTCAAACCTTGTCAATTACACTCAAACCCAAGTTGCGCTTACCGAAAAGGGACGAAAAATTGGAAAACAGATGATTAGAAATACCCGCTTGCTTGAAGCGCTCATGAGAGATGCGCTAAAGATAGAGATAGACGAGGAGATGGCCTGCGGGATAGAACATCACATGAAGACTATATTTACTGATGCCCTTTGCACCCTTCTTAAGCATCCTAGAAAATGCCCACATGGTCATAAT
>DATFCN010000062.1:0-2348 GCA_035253045.1 Nitrososphaera sp. | reverse complement strand
AATTTGCATGTTCATTTTGCCGAAATTTTTTAAAAAATTGTCTTACAGGCCAATAATATGCATTGTAAGAGTTATACGAGGTAAACCGATCAAGGCACTATAAGTATACAATCGCTATATTTTGTATCAATCATACGAGTCCCACAGTATATCTACCCTTTTAAATTTTAGACATAATCATACATGAAGAGTAGTAATACTGTTCTCCATATGACGTAAATTCATGAAGGGAAAAGTGGTCAAGAACCATTTAGATTTACGCTGCAATTATTCTTTGCGATTTCTCGCTTTTCTATGCAACCCTGCTGGTGGGGCCAATTGTGGGAGTTGAGGCTCTACTTTATGAAAGGGCATATGATATTCAGGCAATTCAAGTGGTAAAGTCTTGTTGCTGAATATACCAAAAGTTTTTCCGTCATATGTGCATTTTATGATCGGAAGGGTCTTCATTCCCGTCACAATATCAGCAACTTTGTAATACTCTACCAACCTTCGACTTTCATACACTGTCTCGTTTTTGCGTCTGAACCTCTTTTTGCCCATAAACTTGAATGCGAGTATTATATGTCTCTCAGGGTAGATGCCAAACATATTGCGAACTATCATGCACCGCTCAATTTGATCTAGCGGAACATACAGTATATCACTTGTTCCTGATTTTGCCTCAATTGTTAGCAGGGTGCCAGAATCGTTGTTAACAGCCACAATATCAGGCAGACCAGTACTACTACCGCCTAAACGCCGGGCATGCCACTTTCCATTATTTAACCTCTGAATAAGGGTGTGCTCATAGTTGTAACCGCGGCTGCGGCGAATGTTTCCCAATCATCTATATCCATGTTTATTTCATGTCTTTAAGTTTATCCCTAGAAAGAGTTTTTATTTGAAACTGCCAAGAAGGTAAATGGTAGTGTTTTTGTGTAGATGTCGTCAGCATCATCAGGTATACAGGACTCATTAGAAGGGATAGACAAAAGCCTCAAAGATGTACAAGACAGGCGCGAGAAACTAATCAAAGGTACTCGAGATGTAGTAATGTTATGCAGTAAATCAATAGTAGCCATGCATCACAACCAGCTCGACGAGGCATCGGGCAAAATGGATCAAGCAAAGACAATGCTTGAAGAATTCAGAAAGTATGCCCGACATGATCTCTATCGATATATCGCGGTTGCAGAACAGGAACTTGTAGAAGCTTACGCATTGAAGTCATTGATGGAAGATAAACCAATGCCATCAATGAGGGAGCTTGAGGTCACAGGAGAGTCGTATCTGACAGGGCTTCTTGATTGTGTAGGCGAGATTAAACGGCTTGTTTATGACAGGATGAGGGCTGGCAAGGGAAAAGATGCTGAAAAACTATTTGCAACAATGGAGGAGATATACAACGCAGTCTACCCATTTGCTGTTTATGATAATATTGTGTCAGGGTTGCGCAGGAAACTTGATGTTGCAAGGATGTTAATTGAGGACATAAGGGCGACCGTTACAGAAGAAAGCAGAAGGAAAGCGTTGATTGAAGCAGTGGGTGGTTTTGAAAGAAGAATATTAAGAGACAAGGATGAATAATAGGAATTATATGAATCAGCGATCGCTGAGTGCAAATCGCGTAGGCACTGAGACAGCAAATTGTTACTTCCATTGCGATGATTATGATGGCCATTTCAATAAATTCTGGTGGGGAAGACAACATCCATTTTCGTCTAGATAGGTATTTGGAATCTGTAAAATATAATAACTAATGCAGTACAATGACTCAAGGAAAACATCGGCTGGGATAATGACAAAGCAACTGAAAGAACGTCAGTTAATAATTTTAGAAGGATTAGAAGGAGATTTGGCGATCCCTGCTGGTGCAAAAACCCTTGTTCTATTTGCACATGGAAGCGGAAGCAGTAAGCACAGCTCAAGAAATCATTTTGTTGCAAGCATACTAAACAAAAGGGCGATAGCAACGTTTGTCGTTAATCTTCTGAATCAAGAAGAGAGGGCAATTGACGCTGATTCAAAGCATCTAAGATACGATATAAGATTGCTTGCAAGGAGGTTTTCAGCAGTTACAAGTTGGCTTGCTGAATATCCTGAAACAAGGAATTTGGATATAGGGTATTTTGGATCGAGCACAGGAGCTGCTGCTGCTTTAATAACAGCTGAAAGATTGGGCACCGCTAAGGCAATTGTAGCCCGCGGAGGACGGCCGGATCTAGTCAGTGAAAACATACTCCATCAAGTAAAAGCCCCTACGCTATTCATTGTAGGAGGCAATGATACTCCCGTTATTACTATGAATAAAAGGGCACTCGAATCGCTTAGTGAATCGGGAGCCAAAGAGCTTGCAATTATTCCAG
>DATFCN010000061.1:0-10617 GCA_035253045.1 Nitrososphaera sp. | reverse complement strand
CAAAGAAGGGAAAAAAATTTTATGATTTTTGAAAAAATGTAATATAATATATTTAACAATATACTTCTAGTATTTTATCCCGATCTTATGAGCCTATTGATATCATCCTCTATACTCGTCACCGCAATCTCCTATTGTGTCAAATAGATCGTTTGATTTCTTGCTTACTTCTTCTATTGTATTGCTATCGTCTTTGTCCAACCTAAAATTAAACACGCGTGCATTGTCACCTCTGTGGTCAGCTATCCCAAGCCTCACACCAATGATTGCACCAGCCACTGCTGGCCTATCAAGAATATAACGTGTAGCAACATTTGCAATGCTCATACCGTGCTTTTGTGCTATTTGATGTAAGGTTGACAATAGCGCCTGAAATAGTTTCCAACCACCCCATGCATCTATCATCCGCTTGTATTTTCGCAGACTCGCTGTATCAAGTTCATATGAGGATGGTTCAGGTCTGTCAAGGTAGCGCTCTGACATCAGCCCCCCGCAGACCGTGCCGTATGCAAGTAGGCTGATATTATTGTCACGACAAAAGCGTAACATCTTGACCTCTGGCCTCCGATCTACTATAGAATATTGAACTTGATTTGACACTATTTCTTTCAGGCCTGCATCCTTCACCATTATCTGCATGCGCTCAGTGTCAAAATTGGTGAGACCTATATTTTTGATGATCTTAGCCTCATTGCGTAACTCCGATAGGTACTTGATGGCATCAATATAGTATGGGTTGCTGTAGTCCCACCAGTGAAACTGCACCAGATCAAGGGAGCTGACTCCCATACGCTTAAGTGATCGTTGAATACTTGCCTGAGAAATCTGCTGAGTGATCCTCTGAGGTTCGGGCACCCATTTTGTCAGTGCCTGAACGTTCTGCCGCTCCTGCTCTGATAACCTCTGCATAAATGCCCCAATAAAGTCCTCTGCAGGACCATAAATGTCCGCAAGGTCCCATGTGGTAAATCCCGCATTGTGATATTTGACCATTTCTTCTATTGCAACTTTTGAGTCTATTTGGCCGTGTCCTCCTGCAACCTGCCACATCCCATTAAGAATTCTACATATCTTTAGATTTGGTGCCACCACGTAGTGCTCCATGTTATCAACAAATGTGTCAATTTTATTCTCTGACATAAATCTTGATCGTGTCTCATGTCATCTCGCTATTTACCGCCAAAATCAAGTAGCGCTGTGAATGTGGATGTATGCGTGTCTGCATGTAGGCGACGCTCCCACTCAGTCTCGCACCAAAAAACAAAAAGGTACAAAAAACTATACAAAAAAGGTGTTCACTCGGCTGCTGCATACCTTGTAGATATAGGTGTATGGGTTGGGGGCCAACTGTATGATATCTAATTAGTTCAGGCCACTGCTTCACCTTACTTTTGTCGTAACCTTTCAATTGCAAGAATACTTTTTCTTAGTAATGACATCAAGAGCATGATGTCCTTTGTTGTAGGCGCGCTTTTTGCCAGCGTCTTCTTCGCTGCTGCTTCTAGCAGTGGCCTTTTGTGCAGGTCATAATTGCCAGCGTCTGCAAGCTTGCCTATGTATTGAAGTAAAAGATCGATTTCTTTCTGCGAAGCAATGTCAACTCTTTTTTTGCTCTTTTTTACGGGCAACTCTGATGAGTGTAATTTGGAAATTTCGTACAACAGTATCGCAAGTGCATGGGCTACATTCATTGTCCTGTAATTTGTCTTTGTGTCGATGGTGACGACAAGGTTACACAGCTCCAACTCTTTGTTGTTAAGGCCGGACGATTCTCTCCCAAGCAATATACAAAAGTTCTTGATGCTGGAATCCTGTATTATCTTGGCTAGCTGTTCTGCATTTATTGACTCGCGCAGAATGTTGATTCTGCTAGTAGCCTGAATTGCAGTTGTCCCTATTAGTATATCAAATTTCTTTCTTAGATGGCTCAATGTTACAGTCCTAGCGGCCATTAGGACATCGTTACCATGAGTTGAATACCTTGCTGCTTCTCTATTGTTAAAGTGTGGACTTACAAAATACAAGCTTTTGTGACCAAAATTTTTCATCAGCCTGGCAATATGACCTACATTGACGGGGTACTGCGGCTCAATCAATGCCACTGCAACTCTCATATGGATATGGACCTCTCTACAATGCTGGTGGAATTATTATTATAAGAATAATCTCTATAACTCTCAAATGCTATAGTCATAAAATGATCTGAGCGCAACTTGTATTCTGTCTACCGGAACCTCAAAATATTCGAAGGTATCTTTGTGCGAAGCAATCTGCATCTTGGAATTTGAATTAGCCTTGAGGTATGTGTCTGACGTTTCCTCTAGAAGTGCTTTGGCATGCTTGCTCCACTGGACCAAGTCATCCTGTCGAATCTCTTTCAATAGCAGTAGCGGCACCAGCTTTGCAAATGCCGCTATGATGGCCACACGATATTTCTGCAATTCCATCTTTGACGAATTGGAATCTGGAAGAGAAGGAACCAGCGAGCAAATTAGGAATTGGTATTCATCAAGGTTCTTTGCAGCGCTTGCGACATCACCTATCGCAGGCACACTCTTTCTTGTAGATCGTACATCAATTGACACTGGTCCAAATATTCCCCGCTCGCCCCTAATGGTCAGATCAGCTGAGGTTATTCCGTCGCCTGACAACAGTTTGATACATCTTGAGCTACTAAGCTGATGTGATATTATTGAGTTGAGTAATGACGACAATAGTTCCTTTTATGAAAAATCTCAGGTAATAAAACTGATATGACGATAAAAATTACTTACTAAGGCGTTTGCAGACAGGACGAATTCATCCATTAAGTTCTTACGGGATTTCTATTAAATTGATATAATAGCTATAAAAAATTGATATAGTGATATAATACCATAAGAAATTCGATAAACGGGAACTCTTTTATATAATTGATACCATATAAGAATAGACATAAGTAGTGAAAAAGGCCATGGCTAGACTATAGCGCTTGGCGGACAAAACTGCATCATGGAACAAAATTGCGACTTTAACGGCATGGGCTGTAACAAGGTCGTTGATGCAGTATCGCCAAGCGCCTTTTACTTATCTTATAGCTTTCGTCTACTAAACTTTTTTTCATAGATAAAACTGAAAGTACTGGGTCATACAATAACATAGCATCAATTAAGAATTATGTCTGCATGTCTCTATCAATGTACTCCAAAATTTTCATTATCTTAATAGTAGTAATTGCTTCTGTTGCTGCAATTGCTGGTACCTCTAGTGCCCCTGTAGTCGGGCAACAAAATCAAACAAGCAATTTAACAGCATTGCTCCTCAAAGCTGCAGACAATGATGATATTCCTGAGACCGTTGTAAACACAACGGCTAGTAATGACACCGCTGCAACTAATGATACTGCTAACGTGCATGCTCCCGCTACTTTTGATAACTTGACGATTGAGGATGCAAAGGATCTATATCTATCAGTCTGGAACCGGACAGCATTTAACGCTACCTTTAGCACTTTTGTCGAACCCTTCTCTGCCGCTGGCTATGGCGTGTACGAAGAAAGGAACAATATCTTTACACCCGACGAAACAATCGTACTCTACGTAGAACCTGTGGGTTTTGGCCATAAGCAGGTTGCAGACGAAGGCGGTCGTGGCAATAATGGTAATAATAACACTATGCTCTACTTGATGAATATGACAGCTGATTACGAAATAACAGCTGCAAACGGCACTAAGCTTCAACTGATAGAGGATGTGCAGGTGGGGAATATTACTTCCCATAGACCCAATACTGAGATGTTCTTGACACTTACGATTACCCCAGAGGTTCAGCCATTACCTGTAGGTAACTACGTCATAAAATATTCTGTAAATGATGAGGTGTCAGGTGAGAGCTTTCAGCTAGAAAAAGATATTACAGTAGCAGAAAGGGAGAGTTAGTATTATCTGGCTTTTAGATGATCATGGTGCATAGTCCATTATGTAGTTTGGTTGGCCAAAGGTGGCATTAACTCTTACGGACACATCGACCCAGTAGGAAAATGATGAGGGGTTGCCAATGTAAAAGTCCTCTATGGGAAACTCGACTCTGTCCTCTGGCATGTCAGGTATACTCGTAGGTGGGACGATGAACCTTCCGACGTTTCTATCAAAAACTGTAAAATACCACCCTTGCATGGCAGTAGAGTTGCCCCCCTCCAAAGCTGAATTTTGAAATCGAATTATATATTGTTGCTCCCTATTTGTTATCGGACTAGTGGTGATAATATGCCATCGATACTGTGTTTCATACCTGTCATTATCATTTGGATTACCTCCAAGCGTCAGTGTGAAAAAGAATGCCTCTCCTCGCTTTTGCACGCTGGCTCCCAAGATATCATAGTAGTCTCTTACCTCCGGAATCTCTTCTGTCCCGACCTGCTGGTATACTGGCGTCACATCACCTTGGGCATCTTGTATCCTGCTGTCTGCATTGTTATAAATTCCGACTGTCTGTCTCCCACCTATGTTTATCTCAGGCCCCAAGCCCGACAACCCAATTGAAACTGGGATGAGCGTTGCTACTGCAACTGCAATAACCAAAACAGACCATGCCTTGGGCACATAAAAAGTCATACAGAGGTTATATTTCGATATTTTGCCAAGAGATTTAAGCATGTAGAAGATTGAAATACAGCAGAATATGTCTGCTCGCGAATTTTCTAACTTCGTCGAAATGTGTGAGAAGGTTCGCCAGACTGCAAGCAAAAATGCCAAGGTGAGTGCCATCGCAGAATACTTGATCAAGTTAAGTGACGATGACAGGGGCAACGGCGACATCTCACTTGCAGTAGCTGTACTCTTTATGTCAGGTACCATATTTCCTAAGGGCTCTGGTCTTGCGCTTAGTGTAGGCTTTACTACCATAATGCGGTCCCTCTCAGAAATCGCACGTCTGAAGCCAGAAGATATACAAAAGATCTATCTACAGCACGGAGATATGGGTGCTCTTGCTGAATATGTAATTTCCAAGAGGGAGCAAAGTCCACTTATGGTACAGCAACTACTGCTGCCAGATTTACACGACCAGTTAAGAAAAATAGCTGATGCAAATGGCTCTGGATCAGCAGAGGCAAAAAGAAAGATCCTGACTGGACTCCTCATCAACTCCTCCCCGCTTGAAGCAAAATATCTGATCAAGCTAGTAAGTGGCGAGCTGCGTGTCGGTGTGGTAGAGGGCCTGGTTGAGTTAGCTATTGCCAAGGCGTTTGGACGAGACATGCAAGCAATCCGACAGGCTATGCTACTATCTGGCGATATTGCGCACGTAGCACTCCTTGCGAAAAAAGATGCTTTATCGACTGCGATAATGAAGCCACTTACGCCTCTTAGTTTTATGCTGGCAGATGTGATGTTTAGTGCAAAAGAGATTGAGCAATATTATAACAAACCACTGATTTGCGAGTTCAAGTATGATGGCATAAGGGTTCAGCTTCACAAGTTCGGAGGCGAGGTCAAAATGTTCTCAAGGAAGCTCGAAGACGTTGCCATCTCTTTTCCCGAGATCGTGTCTGTTGCATCTTCTATGTCATCTCAATTTATTCTTGACGGCGAAGTACTTGCTTACAGAGGAGGCAGGCCGCTTCATTTCCAAGAGTTGCAAAAGAGGCTGAGAAGAAAAGCAGTTACAGCGCGTCTGATGACTGAGATCCCAGTGGTGTATGTCCCCTACGATATCATGTACCTTGACGGACAGCCGCTCATTGACAGGCCGCTTACAGAACGCAAGAAATTGCTCTCACAGATTAAGTTCAAAGAGCCAATAATCGAACTTGGTTATAGGGTTATGTCTACAGCGCATGAGATCGCCTGCGCATTCAAAGAAAGCCGAGATGCGGGGCATGAAGGGTTAGTAGTAAAAGAACTTGAATCTCCTTATTATCCTGGCAAGCGCGGCAGGCATTGGACCAAACTAAAATATGAACTTGACACTGTCGACGCCGTAATTGTCATTGCAGAGTATGGCCATGGTAAGCGTGCGGGGACACTATCTGATTATACTTTTGCAGTCCGAGACAACTGTGATGGTGGCTCGCTAAAGACAATAGGTAAGGCATATTCTGGCCTGACTGATGCAGAGATCACCAAGATGACTGAGAGACTTCGATCAATAACAGTAAGAGATGAGGGTTATAGGCTAGTTGTCAGGCCAGAGATTGTCCTTGAGGTTGCATTTGATAGCATACAAAAAAGCGATAGGCATAACAGCGGGTTTGCGCTTCGCTTTCCCCGGATAAAGTATATCCGCACTGACAAGACTGAACGTGATATTGATACACTGGAAAAAGTGCAAAGGATCTATGAGCGCCAGTCGCACCTCAAGAGCCGCTAACCCTCTAGATATCACTATCTGTCAATTAGTTCTGTAGCCCGCATATGGATGTCTGAGCGAATTTCAACTTACATGAACTCCCTTAGACATAAAGAGAGAATAAAAATAAAATATAAAAGAGATATAAGATACAACTTCTACGCAGTGTAGCAAGGGAGAACTTTATCTTCAACTTTTCTATCTGTAAACAGTTATGTCGCATCGAGAACAAAGATAGTAGGGGCAACTGCATTATGGGACCAACTTCTACGTACTCGCAGGCGCTTGTAATTTCTGTATATATTGTCTGTGCCTGTGTATGATTATGGGACCTTTGGACAGTGCTAAGAAATAAAAGATCAATAATACAGTTTTATATTTACTATATGTTAAGGATAGTCATTCTTACTGGTGGAATTGCTGTTGCACTCGTGGTATATTTCTCACTCTCACTTTATGTTTTTCCTCAATCATACCAAACGATAGAGGCTCGAAGACCTAGAGCGATTGTGACTGATGTGATCTTATCTGCACACGATATTACTCTAGGTCAACCCCTCACTATCTCCGTTACAGGAACAAATAACGGCGAGGATGCCGACATGCAGATCGTATCTGTAGGATTTCCAAACCTTACAACAACTGACAATATCAAGCTACTGAAATACAACTTTGCTCAGACACCAATATTGATAGCCCCTGGCGAGGTCTTGAGTTCTGAATATTCCGATACCGACTCTTCTATATCGGCACAATATGCATCAATTGAAGCTTTCAGCAGGCCCTGGGAGGCGGGCAAGACCTATACTGCAAATATCGAGGTTATCCCAAAGATTGAGGGTAAGTTTGTAGTCTTTATCAAATCTGTAGCGCTACCTCATAGTTGGGAACAAGCACATTATCCCAGAGATGGTATACTCGATCAACAGAAAGAGTTTGTTGAAACATATTCAGCACAAGTGACAAAGCCTTAATTATAGAACCTGCTAAAAAAGTTAGTATTGAACTATTTCAGGAATCAACAGTACCTTGCGGTATGTGGAATTGACCGCAAGCTCTTTGCAGGCTATGCGCTTGTGAGCCTTGGGATGCTGTTAGCTGCTGCCGGCGGCAGTTGGGATATCACTAACCACTTGTTAAACAAGCCCGAAACTTTCTTTGCGCCTCCCCATGCTGTACTCTACTCTGGCGCGGCTTCTGCAGTTGTAGGTACAGTTCTGGTATTCTCCGATTCAAGGTCTGGTGGTACTCGTTCTGGTGCTGGCAGGATGATTTTACCTGTGAAGCTGGTTATAGTTGGTGTAGTAATGTTGATATGCGCTGCGCCAGTGGACTTTGGATGGCACTCCGCATTTGGACTCGATGGCTTGTTAAGTCCCCCTCATTTTGTGCTTGTAAGTGGCATGGTGATAGGTAGTGTTGGTGCTCTTACAGGTTTATCTCAGAGTACTAAAAGATTACCTTCTATCCTGATTGTTATTGCAATATTGCCAGTATGGCTTGCAGCATCAGGGATAATTGATATGTTTTCTCTGCCGTTCTCCGAGACTGACTACTTTAACTTTAATCCTCACCCGACTCTGGGAGTGATAGTTGCGACGCTTGCCTTCCCCTTTCTGATATCTGCATGTCTAATAGGTTCATCTGTCCTTGCATGCAAGCGGTTCGGTGTGCTCTCCATGGCTGGTGCTGCTTTTATTATAATAGGCGTATTGACTTCGATTATTCCAAACAGCACACTTATCGAAACTATCCCCTTCTACATATCAAGCATCATCCCGATCGTGGCTGCGGATACTCTGCTTTCGTTTTTCAGATCACGATTTTCGCTATACGCTGCAGGCACAGTTGTAAGCATTGCATTCTTTATGCTGTACTATCCATTGATAACGTATACTTACAATGAAGTGTTTGAGAGTAAAGTCCTGTGGCCGAGCCTGATTGCGAACATATATTTTGAGATGATACAAAATGTGTTTGTTGTTGTAGCTATTCCGACGGCTGCAATGGGCATTCTTGGAGCATTATTGATTGACAGACTATCTAGAAACAAAAAATTTATGACAGCTTACTCGCATATTAGTATTAACAGATAGATCTTTGGTTTGTCTCATTCTTTTCTGTCCTGATATCTAATACTCCGCATTTCATCTTTTCTGTTCTGGGTTCGCAACATTGATTCTGTATTCTCAAAGTATAATGCCATTGTTTTGTATTCTATTTTTTGCTTTTTGGACCTGCTAACTCTCTGTTCCTCCCTAATCCTAGATTATTGAATAACTCCTACAGTAACCTCAATTATTCCTCACTTCGATATCCAAGTACAAAATGAAAAGATTAATGCTGGGCTACTACGTCTTGTTCTTGGTTGCAGAATCAAGACGTACCATATAAAGTCCTGCAAAAAAGCAATTGTACTGCCACCTTTTACCTGAAGGATTGCGTAGCAGGATTGAAGGAAAACGTCAAAGACAAAACGGCCGATGTAGTTGTCACATCGCCTCCTTACAACATAGGTACAATCTATGGCTCGTACAGGGATGAACTCCCTCGTGAAAAATACCTGACATGGATAGAAGAGGTAGGCAATGTAATCAAACAGGCCCTTAAAGATGACGGCTCTTTTTTCCTAAACATAGGAAACAAACCAAAGGACCCATGGATAGCTTGGGATGTAGCATATACTCTGAGAAAGTATTTCATTTTGCAAAATGTCATCCATTGGGTCAAATCGATAGCAATAAGCAAGGCTCAAGTGGGTAACTATCCAAACATTGCCGGAGACATTGCAGTCGGCCACTTCAAGCCGATAGTGAGTAAGAGATTCCTCAATGATTGTCATGAGTATATCTTTCATTTTACAAAGTATGGCGATGTGCACCTTGACAAACTGGCTGTCGGGGTGTCATATCAGGATAAGACAAACATTGAGCGCTGGAAGACAACCAATAAGGAAGATAAACGGGACAGGGGCAACATTTGGTTCATACCTTATCAAACTATACAAAGTAGAATCAAGCAGCGCCCTCACCCCGCAACGTTTCCCGTTAATCTTCCAGAAATGTGCATCAGGTTGCATGGCAGCACGAAACTAGTCATAGACCCATTCATTGGAATCGGTTCTACTGGAGTTGCTGCAATGCGCCTTGGTACATCATTTGTTGGATTTGAGGTCGATAAAGAATATCTTGATGCTGCTATTCGTAGAGTCGCCCAGATGTAATTAAGTAAAACCGCCACCACCACTAACTCCCCATGTTTCAAAGAGTAAAAAGTTGGTATTTGCAAAAATCCTAACATTGGGAACTATAATTATACAATCTGTTCTTCATTTAGATTGTATTTTTAACTCTTTTCAAACCAAATCCTTCTGCTTACCTACAATGAAACTGGATCCTAGTATGGCACCCCTTTCAACCTTTGATTTTGAATGCTTCGGTGTTGTACAAATTTTTCGCAAGAAGTTATTGCCATATTTTATGACCTCCAAAAAAGAAAAATAACAAAAGAGAGAGAAAGAAAAATATATCTAGAAAATCTCTCCCTGTTTGTATTCCTCTTATTCTTGATCGCCCGGAGGCATAATTCAAGGAGGGGGAGGAAGGCCTTTTTAGGATCTTCGTGGTCGTAGTCTTCTTCCCTGCCTATCTATTTCGCCGATTCTGATGCGTGTTGAAGAAATTGTCGAGCCATCATCTGCTTTAACTAGTTCTACACTAATTACTTTTACAGGCTTTTCGCCAATTTTAGCACGCATCTCGTTGAGGATCTTGCCTTTGATTTGAGTCTCTGTGCTTGTTACTAGCGCTTCGACATCGCCTGTGGTTACTGCTGGGCCAAAGTCGCTGTCCAACTTTGCAATTTCGTAGTTGACGTTACCAAATTCTTTCTTGATCATATTCTTTAGGTTTACAATTCTTGACTCAAAATTGTGGTTGAGCTTCTTTCCTCTGTTGGCTGCAAAGTTGTCACTTGAAACCCCTATTATCACCTTTTTGCTAACCTGAAATGCTTTGGCAAGTAAAGCGATATGACCTATATGTATCTCATCAAAGGTGCCGCCTGTTGCAACGACAAGAAATTTTTCTTCCAATGCGCTAGTAAGAGAGAGTTATATAACAACCAATATTAATTCGCCTGTATCTTGTCTAACCCTTTGTGAATATCTTGACTGCCTGAGGCGGACAGACGTTTTCACAGGCGATACAGAATATACAGTCCTTTTCTCTTATCATGAAAGCTTTTTTGTCCGATGCGGGATGACCGGGAGTTTCAAGCCATTCATATACA
>DATFCN010000060.1:0-4876 GCA_035253045.1 Nitrososphaera sp. | reverse complement strand
TGGACATGTCGTACAAGAAACCTTTACCTTCGGGGTTGGAACTTCTGTGCAACAGCAAGTTGGTGCAGGTGGCCAGCAGCAACAACAACAGAGAGACATTCTGTCGCCAGAAGAATCTATTTCCAGGTTCCCGGGCATGGTTGGGCAAGTGATGGTTGTAGGGGCGGCATTTGCAACACTTTGGCTCTGGAGACCACTTGCCAGGGTGCAGTGGCTTTCAAATGCGATCTCAAAGACACGTGTTTCCATTGACCGAACCATGCTGCGACTTATCATAATCGGGACAGCCCTTCTGCTCGCTTCAGGGCTTGCGATGATCGTCGTGCAGGCAATTTCGATTAACGCAGGTATACCTGAAGCAATTGCTACGAAGTTTGGTAACGTGTGGCTGACAAGGATGGTTCAATCATCAATATTACTGGCCATCGCATTAGCGGTATACCGCAGGCTAGCCAAGAACAAGGTATTGGTCAGCCGGCCTGAAATGTATGCAATACTCATCCTCGGGCTCGCAGTGCTTGTCACCTCAAGCCTCATAGCACATGCAGCAGCAACGAGCCAAGTAACCCCAATACTACTTGACTTCTTCCACAATGCTGCTGCTTCGATATGGATAGGCGGCCTGATATTGCTTGGATTTGTGGCTGTGCCCAAGATCCTTTCAATTGGCGACAGCTTGATCAAGTCTGCTGCGCTTTCGATCCTGATCCCTCGTTTCTCTACAATTGTGGTTACACTCCTTGGCATTGCTGTAATAACAGGTCCTGTTCTGCTGTTTGCACTTGAAAGCAATCTCTCACTTACTATTGCTTCCGTTTATGGCCAGATACTTGCTATCAAACTGGGGCTCGCTGGCATAATGGTGGCATTGGGAGCCTATTCTCAATTTATTGTACAGAAAAAGACGGTTGCAATAATGGCAGGTAATGGGGGAAGTGATGGCGCAGAGGGAATCAACACATACAGCCTTAGACACTATGGAAAACTGCTAAAGGCAGAGGCCGTCCTTGGGATAGCACTGCTATTTATGGTCTCACTTATGGCAAACGGCGCACTACCCTCTGGTCAATTCCCCGCGTATGAACGAGAACAGCTAGATGCACAGGCTGCATTTGCAGCCGCGCCAAGGACTGATTTTATGAGGACACTTTATACAGCCGAAGGCACCATAAAACTTGAAATAAGCCCATTTGCTGCAGGGCAAAATGCTTTTACCCTGTCATTCTTTGGGCAGGACGGAAGCAATGCTGCTGGAATCGAGTCAGCTACCCTAAAGCTGACCCAGCTTGAAAGAGGGATCGGCCCAATAACTGTGGAAACTACAAGGCAAGCAGAAAATGTGTTTTTTGCAGAGGCTGCATTTAGTTTGCCTGGCACATGGCACATCGAAATCGAAGGCGTCAACACTCAGGGAAGCAACATGTTGGCATCCTTTGACACAGACGTAAAGCCATTGATATCTAGCCTTCAGTTTAACACAAAGGTATACAATATGTCAGCCCCCAATGACAACGACAATCTTCCTCTATACCCCGTATATGATATGGAAAGGCAATCTATATGGGTCGGTGACTCGATGCCTGGCAGCGGAAGGATATGGCAGCTCGACATTGCGACCGGCAACTACACCATACACAAGCTAAACGCAACACATGTAACCCAAAGTGTACTTGGTGCAGATGGCTCCCTATGGTACATTGATCCCCTTGGTACTGAAAATAATGGTGTAGTTGGACTTTACAACCCTTCCGATAACTCTAGCAGCAGGCGATACGTGATACCTGAGCAGGGGATTGCTTCGGGGATTGCAATAGATGCTAACAACAGCCTGTGGGTGCCCGTCGTTGTAGAAAATGGAACCGACAAGGTTGTCAAGTTCGACCCCCTTAATGAACGGTTCTCATCTTACAACATACCTACGGTAGGTGCAAGGCCAGCAGGGATCACTTCTGACAGACTGGGAAATATGTGGTTTGCCGAAGCAGGGGCCGGGAGTATTGGTAAGATAGAGCCTGCGACGGGTAACATCACAGAGTACAAGCCAAAGAGCCTATCCCAGACTCTAGATGAACCTGCAGCAGTATTTGCCGACCCTAAAAGCTTCGACATTTATATCGCAGAGCATACGGGCCATGCGATAGCAGTATACGATTTCCTTCTCGGCACATTTCGTGATTACCCCTCGATTGATGAGGCCGGCTTACCTTTTGGTATGGCGATGGATAGGTACGGCAACCTGTGGTTTGCACAACATGAAATTGATAAAATAGGAGTGATGGACCCAAGGACAGGCCAGGGTACTGAGGCCAGCCTCCCCATTACAGGATCGTTTGTTCAATGGATCACCTCAGATAACGAAGGAAGGATCTGGTTTGCAGCCCAGCGAGGGTCTGCGCTAGGAAGTATTACTATCACTGCCAACCCCGCCGCCCCGCCACCAACAGGAAGCGATCAAGAACAGCTAGCGCAACAACAACAACAAAATGGTACCTCCGGACCTACTGTGACTATTAAGCAACTTGGATTCTCATTCGCAGATGTAGTAGGGCCGGTGGTAGCAGCTGGAATAACGATAAGCACCCTTGCATATGCTAAGAGCGCGACAGATCTAAAGCGCAATGTCCGTACAGCAATTAGACTGAATAAATAAAATGAGATGGCTTTTTAGCGAGTTATGATGACCAATTGTAATCCCTTCTCTAGACCGCTTTTATTTCTGCATTCATTAGAGGCATTCTTATTGAATAGTTGATCCCTATTCTTATTTCGTATCCCTACACTGTTGTTAGGCAATTAATAAGTTGTCTATATCGTTATTAGTATCGATTCTGATTACTGTTGGTGTTATAATTTTTACAGCATCAGTACATTAATTAACTGGGTATAAACAATTCTATTGACTTCGTAGAGAAGCAACCATGAGCTTACATGATCTTTCTCTCAAAACATTGGCCCTTATCATTATCGCCGCAGGTGTAATCATAGTCTTTGCCATATCGGGATTCCAAGCAAGGAATCTCTTTGCTCCAAGTATAACTGAAGACGCACAAGTAGTCATAAAGAATGATCAAGACGGCACCTGTGTAGTAGAAGGCTCTGACCGAGTGCCAAGAACCATATCAAACTGTCCATACAACACTAGAGATACAGTATCTATAACTTACAAGCCGCAACAACCCTCGATAGAGAGACACGAACTTCGACAAAGCGCTGCTTTAGGGTAATGAGGCATATCTTTGGCTTGTAAGGGTTTGTGCGAGAAATATCGTGCTAAAAATAGTTCAGGCAGGCTGCATTATCTTTCAGGGCAGAAGCGATGTCAATATTGCAGTCTCTTTCTAAAGACATCCGGTAACAGATGCCCTTGCTGCAATTACAAATTAAGGCTATCTCCATGGGCTACCAAAAATAAACACAGGTTCTTGAAAGCGAACGCCAGTGCAAAATTATTCATAGAGGAGCCAAAATCACGCCTGCTAGGTTAAAACAGGCTTCACACTATTATATTTGAGGTGACCCTAACCAGCTTTCATCAAAGTGTGAATAACCCGTACTTTACTTTCACATGACCAAGCGCTTGCTTTGTCACTAAAAGAATTGAATTACATGACTCCTGACAAGAATGATGAGAAAAAAAGGAATCTGATAGTCGCCTGTTAGTTGTTTAGCGAATAGATGAGTATCATTTTCATTAGAGTGTGGTTAACTCTTGTTCTCACCAATCATTGGAAAAACATAATTGGAGAAAGACTCTCACACTTTTTTGGTCGCAATCGTCTTCTACTTCTCTACTTCACATGTGATCCAGCTCTGGGGATGTGTACTGCCGGTCCGATTCAAGCGAGAATGATATGCCTTCTACTGGTTTGCAGATTTATTCATCGTGCTCCGCAGTTTACACTGCTTAATCTGACCATTAGTATTGAAAATTGACCTCTCTACTGAGAGCCATATTATTTATTGGGAAAGCGATTTTCTAAATAACTTGGGAATATGCGAAGCTGCATTACTGCCCTAGACTATTGGACAAGGCAATAATTCCTGCATGAGATATTTTCTAGACCAAGCGATACCAAAACGTAGCAAGTCCACAAAGCAAGGAAAATAAGTTATAGGACTTATTGATAGAAGGTGAGGAGAAAAAACTCCCCAAATCGATACTATTGATAGTTTCCAGCAGTAACTATTCTTGTTATATACTAATGACGCCTGTTTCAGCGACGATTGCTTTGTATAGCAGGAATTATACTATTGATTGTCTTTCTCATGGCTGCCATATCAAGAGTAGCAAAATTGACTATCATATTCAGCGCGGTAAGAGCAGCAGTTGGAATAGGTCTAACTTTTGCGATTTTATAAAGTCCAACTGTGGGAGCTCTATTTCAACGTCTAATGGGTGGTGAAGAGGATGACAATTTCAGTCCCCTTAATTCAGAACCAACACTAGGCTACCTAACGCATTATAAGGCAATACTAGCTGTCGGCGAGGAAGCAACATTTGATGCACATTCGAAGTTTGGAAAACCGCCATATTCGTTTGAATGGAAATTTAACGATGGTATCATCCTGAATGGTAAAAATGTTACGCACAGTTTTGATTTACCTGGCAAATACTCATTTTACTTAACCATTACAGACGGAAATGGCGAGCAAGTAACAAGTACAGAATTGAATACCAATGTTGTGCACGAAGTAGCCAAAAACGAAGGGCCTGGTAATACCACCTCACGTTAACTCATTTGGACTAACTGGAACAGTCCCCCCGATTTTATTTGGCGCATGACCTAATAATAAAATAGTATAAATTGCCTAATTTTTTAACAGATGAGAATACATTCTAATCTGCTCTTTTCCTGGTGAACTTCCTGGATTATAA